>JBAZBG010000181.1:0-5504 GCA_041671585.1 Arenimonas sp.
CGAACGGATCGTCCTCGCGGCATTCGCTGTCCAGGCGAACGCGGCCGAAGCGGCCGTCCCATTCCATCGCCGAGCGATAAGTCACCACGCCGAGCTTGCGCGCCATGCGCATGCCGTTTTCCGGGTAGTTGCGCTCGTCGTAGTTGCCCTGGTTCCAGGCCGGATCGAGCCGGATGGCCTCGCGCTGCAGCGAGCGGATGGCGATGGAGAACGGCAGCGCGCGGGCGCTACCGGATACGTTGATATGGCCGCGTGAGGAACCCGGATGCAGCAACAGGTAGGCCAGTGCGGTCATGCCGCCCATCGAGTTGCCGATCACGCAGGCCAGTTGCTCGATGCCGAGCGCGCGCACGACTTCATGCGCGGAGTTGGCGATATCTTCGATCGAAAGATCCGGGAAGGCCAGACGGTACGGTTGTCCCGTGTCCGGGTTGACCGAGGCGGGGCCGGTCGACCCTTTGCAGCTGCCCAGCGAGTTCACGCAGATCACGAACCAGCGCTGGCTGTCGATCGGCTTGCCGGGTCCGAGCATGGCTTCCCACCAGCCCGGCTCCGGGTTTTCGGCATTGCTCGCCGCATGTGCGTTGGGAGACAGGCCAGTCAGGATCAGCACCGCGTTGTCGGCGGCCGGATTCAGTTTGCCCCAGGTTTCGTAGGCGATGCGCGCCGAATGCAGCGAGCCGCCGCGCTTCATCGGAAACGGCGAGGGCAACGCCATGAACAGCGTGCCTGCTGGAATGAACTCGGTCACGGAATGGACCGATTCAGGACCAGCGTAATCTGCTCCTTGCCTTTGGTTGAGACCTGCACTGGATCGGCTTCAATGTCGCCGCTGGCGGACTTCACGTCGCCCGTCTTCGACAGACGCGCCATGAGCAACACCTTGTCCTGCGAGAACAGCTTGGCGGCTGGCATCGGGCTGTCGGCATCGGTCAGCTGCAAGCGCAGCGGCAGGCTGCCGAGCTCAACGCGCTTGGCGGCGAAGGGTGGGCCCTTGCCGTCAAGCGGCCGTGCGAAGACGTAGAGCACGTCGCCGGCCTGCGCCATCTTGGCCAGCGTCGGGTCGATCTGGATCTCGATGGTCAACGCGGCAGTTTCGCTATCCGGCATCGGCGCGGTATCGGGCGGCGATGGCGGCATTCCGGCCGCAAGCCGGGCGGCGTCGACCTGCTTGCGTAGCGCAGCGGCGGTCTCCGCGTCCAACTTCGGCAGCAGTTTCTCCCAGGTAGCTACCGCTTCCGCCGGACGGTTGTCCTGCATCTGGTGGGTGCCCAGGAAGAACAGGGCGCGCTGATTGTCAGGATGCTTGGCGACGGCGTTTTCAAGCAGCACCACGGCCTCCGGCGGGAAGCGCCGGTCGGCCGACGTGCGCAGCAGGGACTCGGCATACTCCACGGACAGGTCGGTGTCGTCCGGCCGCAGCTTCAAGGCTTTGGCGTAGGCATCGCGGGCCAGGTCGTATTTCTCCATCGCCATGTACGACCGCGCGAGCAGGCCCAGGCCTTCGAAGTTTTCCGGCTGCGAGGCGAGGCGCGCCTGCAATTGGGCGACCGCATCCTCGATGGAGGTGGGCGCCGCCGCGACTTGCGGCTCCAGCGCCGCCGGATTGCCTTTCAGGTAATACAGTCCTGCCGCGGCCGCGGGCAGCACCAGTACCAGCGCCAGGGCCAGGGTGCGCGAACTGCGCCAGAGGGCAGAGACAGCGAAGGCGATTGCGAGCAGCGCGAGCAACGCGGCAAAGAATACGAACTGACTCATTACCACTCCTGGTTATCATTGGCCGGCGGGGCGGCGGGCGCGCGCCGTCCGTGCTTGCGCACGATAACCGCAATCAGCACGCCACCACCGACGATCAACAGCCCGGGACCGAACCAGAGCAGCCAAGTCATCGGTTTGACTTCGGGTTTGTAGAGGACGAAGTCGGTGTAGCGCGCGACCAGGAACTCCTTGATCTGCGCGTCGGACTTGCCTTCGCGCATCAGCCGCAGCACTTCCAGGCGCAGGTCGTGGGCGATCGGCGCGTTGGAATCGGCCAGGGATTGGTTCTGGCACATCACGCAGCGCAGCTCCGAGGTCAGCGCGCGGAAGCGCTTCTCTTCGGCGCTGTCGAGATGTTTGATCGGCTGGGCGCAGGCAAGGGCGGCAAACATCGCCAGCAACATGGCCAGGAGCACTCGTTTCATGGCGCCTGCTCCATGGCCTGCAACTGTGGTTCGATCTGTTCGGCGATGACGCTGTCGGTAATCTGCCCGACCAGTTTCCAGCGGATCACGCCGGCGGCATCGACCAGGAACGATTCCGGCGCGCCGTAAATTCCCCAGTCCAGCGCGACGCGGCCTTCTTCGTCGGCAAGATTGAATTCATAGGGATTGCCGAACTCCGCCAGCCAGCGCTGCGCATCTTCCGGCGCATCCTTGTAGTTGTAGCCGATTACCCGGACTTTTCCAGAACGCGCCAGGGCGGTGATCTGCGGGTGTTCCTCGCGGCAGGTCGGGCACCAGCTGCCCCAGACATTGATGAGCACGGGCTTGCCGAGCAGGTCCTTGTTGGAAACCATCCGCGACGCATCGCCGAGCACCGGCAGCGAGAACGCAGGCACCGGCTTGCCGATCAAGGGCGAGGGAATGGCGCTGGTATCGCGGCCGGAATTCATGCGCACACCGGCGAACAGCAGCGCGGCGAGCATGGCGAACAATACCAGCGGCAACAGGCGACGAATCATTCGCCGACCACCGGGCGCCGGAAGCGTTTGTCGAACACCACGGCAAAGCCGCCGATCGCCATCAGCAGCGCGCCCAGCCAGATCCAGCGGATGAACGGTTTCACGTACAGACGCAGGGCCCAGCTGCCATCCGGTCCGAGCGGTTCGCCGAGCGCGACGTACAGGTCGCGATGCAAGGCGCCGTCGATGTCGGCTTCGGTCATGATCGAACCGCCGCTGGCGTAGGCACGTTTTTCCGGGTGCATGGTGGCGACGATATCCGTGCCGCGAGTGACCAGCACCGAGCCGCGATCGGCCTCGTAGTTGGGGCCCTGGACGCGTTCGATGCCATCGAAGCGGAAGGTATAGCCGCGCAGTTCGAAGCTCTGCCCAGGCTTGGCGGCGACGTCCATTTCCTCACTGACGCTTTCGGTCATCAGCACGCCGAAGAAGAACACCGCGAGCCCGAAATGCGCCAGGCACATGCCAATCATCTCGGCGGTGAAGCGGCCTTTGCCAACCACGAAGCGCTGGCGAATGAAGCGCCACGTGCCGAGAATCAGCCAGGCTCCGGCGATGAATGCGGCCGCGGTTTTCACCGTGCTGTTGGGCCAGCTGAAGAACGCGATCAATCCGACCACGGCGGCGACCACGGCCCAGGGCATGAGCATGCGCAGCGGCCCAGAGGGCTGCTCCCGTTGCCAGCGCGTGAGCGGGCCGAACGGAACCAGCATGGCCAGTGGCGCCATCAGCAGGGTGAACAGCAGACCGAAATACGGCGGGCCTACCGAAATCTTGCCCAGGTCCAGCGCTTCCGACAGCAGCGGGTACAAGGTGCCAAGCAGGATCATCGCCGCAGCGCCGGTCAGCAACAGATTGTTGACCAGTAACAGCGTTTCCCGCGATGCGGCGACGAAGGGCTGGCCCTTGTCTTCGGTCGGCGCACGGAACGCGAACAACAACAGCGACCCGCCGATGACCACGGCCAGGAACATCAGGATGAACATGCCGCGCGCCGGATCGGAGGCGAACGCATGTACGGACGTCAGCACGCCGGAGCGCACCAGGAAGGTGCCGAGCAGCGACAGCGAGAACGCCGCGATCGCCAGCAGAAGGGTCCAGCTGCGGAAGCTGCCGCGCTTCTCGGTAACCGCCTGGGAATGCAGCAAGGCCAGTCCAACCAGCCACGGCATGAAGCTGGCGTTTTCCACCGGATCCCAGAACCACCAGCCGCCCCAGCCCAGTTCGTAATAGGCCCAGAAACTGCCGAGCGCGATGCCGATGGTCAGGAACGCCCAGGCGACGTTCGTCCACGGGCGCGACCAGCGCACCCATTGCGCGTCGACCTTGCCGTCGATCAGTGCGGCAACGGCGAAGGCGAATGCGACCGCGAAGCCGACGTAGCCGGTGTACAGGAGCGGCGGATGGGCAATCATGCCGATGTCCTGCAGCAGCGGATTCATGTCGCCGCCTTCGGCAGCGGCGGGCAGCAGGCGCGCGAACGGATTCGAGGTGAAGATCAGGAAGGCCAGGAAGCCGACGCTGATCCAGCCCATCACCGCCAGCACGCGTGCGACGACGACATCGGGCAGCGACTTGGAAAACACGGCGACGGCGGCGATCCACACGCTCAGGATCAGCACCCAGAGCAGCAGCGAACCCTCATGCGCACCCCAGACCGCCGTGTACTGGTACATGGTGGGCAGCAGCGAGTTGGAATTGGTCGTCACATAGGCGATGGAAAAATCGTGGACGATGAACGCGTAGGTCAGGATGCCGTAGGCGATGCCGATGAAGGCCAGTTGCGAGAAGGCCAACGGCCGGGCGGTCGCCATCCAGGCGTTG
Source organism: Arenimonas sp. (assembly GCA_041671585.1). GTDB lineage: Bacteria > Pseudomonadota > Gammaproteobacteria > Xanthomonadales > Xanthomonadaceae > Arenimonas. Next base: position 4,547 of record JBAZBG010000181.1, read on the forward strand.
TTGCCGCGCTGGGCGCCCAGCAGCGGCAGCGTGCCGAGCAACACCGCCAGCAGGAGCGCGAGGATGAGCGCAAGCAATCCGAGTTCGGGCAACACTCAGTTGGCCCCGCAGGTTTTGGTTTTCAACGCCATGCCCTTGGCCATGGCTTCCGCCACTTCCCGCGGCATATAGGTTTCGTCGTGCTTGGCCAGTACTTCGCCGGCGACGAATTCATTTCCTTGCAGGCGGCCCGTGGCGATGATGCTGGTGCCCTCGCGGAACATGTCCGGCAGGATGCCGTGGTAACGCACCGGTACCTGCCGGATGCGATCGGTCACGGCGAAGTGCACGTCCAGCGTGCCGTCGGTGCGCCGGATGCTGCCTTCGCAGACCACGCCGCCCAGACGGAAGCGCGCATCGGCGGGAACGGCGCCCGCCCGCACATCGGTGGGCGTGTGCAGGTAAGTCAGGTTTTCCTGCAGCGCCAGCACGATGAAGGCGCCGGCGACGGCGGCGGCGGCCAGCAGCACCAGCGCGAAGGCCATGCGTCGCTTGCGGGTCGGATTCATGCGTTGGCCTTGGCCGCATCGCGGCGAATGCGCAGGGCGATCATCCGCCGTACCTGCGCCAGTTTGATTCTCGGCGCCAGGTAGTCCCAGACCAGGACCAACGCGAACACGGCATAGGCGCCGCCGACATAATCAAGTTTCATTGGCGATAACTCCGGGGCTCTTGCGTACCCAATCCTTTCCTGATTCCTGTTCCAGGTTCATCGCGCGCGCCCGCTGCAGCAAGGACCCGATGAACCAGAATTTTGTGCCGATGGTGGTGGCCAACAGCGGCCAGAGCATACTTGCGTCCATCGTGGACGGGCCGATCAGGCGAATGGTCGAACCTTGGTGCAGGGTATTCCACCATTGCACGGCGAAATGCACGATCGGCACATTGATCAGGCCGATCAGCGCCAGGAAACAGGCCG
>JBAZBG010000182.1:0-5477 GCA_041671585.1 Arenimonas sp.
TTTGGTCCTGCCGGGCAGCTTCGAGGCGCGGCGCCTGCGCTGCTCGGCATGGGGCGAGGTGATCGTATGCTCATGTCGAATGACACGAAGATGTCGGCGATGCCACCGCAGGTGCGTATTACGCCCGCGGGCCGTTTCGTGTCGAGACTTGCCAAGGACTCGAAGGGCAAGGAGCTCCTTGTTCTCGACTACGAGGCATCGCTTTCGCTGCATCCGGTGGTAAAGGGAACGCCGGCAGAACGACGCGCCGAGCGTCTCAAGAGCCCCACGGCGCAAGACAATCGCATCTCTTTCGGCTGCATCTACGTTCCGGTGCCGTTCTACGCGACGGTCGTCAGCCCCGCCTTCACCGGCACCAAAGGCATCGTCTATGTTCTGCCGGAGACGGGCCCGGCGAGTGCGCTGTTCGGTTTGAAACCTGACGGCGCAGCGGTGGCCGGCGCGCAACAAAGCTCGCCAGCGCCGGCCGCCCAAACGGGACCGGCCCCGGGCGCAAGGTAGCTTCGCCTCGCGCATTAGTCGCCCGAAGTCCACGACTTCAAGGCCGGCGATTACACCAAAATCAGGACCACTGTCGCGCATCGCCGCGAGACACCGGACGGTGCGTCCGGCCACGTTGCCTTTGTCTGGTGGGTTGAATTCAGTGGGGCGGTTCTCGACGCGGCCCTGATCCGAAAAAACGAAGCCCGGCTTGCGCCGGGCTTCGACAATCGCGATTCCGCTGCGATCAGCCGCGGAACGGCTTCGGCTCGAGCACCGGCTCCGGCTCCGGGACCGGCACCGGACAACCGTTCGGACCGACGGCCTCGCCAGCTGGCGTGGCCGGGCACTGGTCGTTGCAGTTGTTGACGCCGTCGCCATCGTCATCCAGATCGGCGCAGGTCTTCTGCGGGATCGGGGTCGGTTCGGGGGCCGGCGTGGCTTCGGCGCCGAGCGGGAACAGGAAGGACGCGCCGAAGTAACGGTCGAGATAACCGTCCTCGTCGCCAAAGGCTTCATCATCCGCATCGTAACGAACACCGATTTCGGCACGCAGGTACCCGCGACCAATGTCGGCCTGTACGCCCGCTCCAAGCAGCCCCGTCACCGCAGCACCGGTACGGGTGCTGCTCGCCGGGGTCAAGGTTTCATCACGATGCTTCTGTGCGCCGAGGCCCGCAGCCAGATACGGATTCCAGTCGCGACCTTCTTTTACGAAGTGATAGCGGCCGACGATAGACAGGCTATACATCTGCCAGGTGCGCTCCGGAGTACCAACGAAAATCGGGTCGTTGGTGACCGTCGGGTTCGAGTACCAGAGTGCTGCGTCTATCGAGATGTTCTCGGTGACGAATTTGCCCAATCCGATTTCATAGTACGGATCGTCGTTGACGCTACGGTCGTCGTCGAACATAGCCACACCAGCACCAGCGGTGAGGTACCAACGATCGTCGTAGGATTGCGCAAAGGCGGACTGAGCCATGCTCATGCCAGCAAGCAGGGCGCAGCACAGAAGTTTCTTCTTCATGTTCAACTCCATATGTATCAGGTAAGAAAGCTAACTTCGGTAGTCGGCCCGGCTGTAGCCATGCCATACCTCCTAACGTCCATGTCAGCGGGGCGTTAACGCGAATATAACAACTCACCCTGAACCCCGCAACAACGTCAAAAGGCAAAAAGATCGAGCAGCTGATGCACCGGAGTGGTTTCCAGACGGGCGATATCGGTGGTCAGCGCCAGAATCTCCTGAACCCGCCGCGCCGGCAGGTGGCCGGACAGGGCCGCCTGGAACTTGTTGAGCAAGACAGGTACGCCCTCTCCACGACGATTGCGGTGCCCGATCGGATAGTCGATCGAGACCTTCTCCGTGCTGCTGCCGTCCTTGAAGTGGACCTGAATGGAGTTGCCGATATAGCGCTTGTCCGGGTCAAAATAGTCGGCAGTGAACTGGGGATTCTCCACCACCTGCATCTTGCTGCGCAGCGCATCGATGCGAGGATCGGCCGCCACGGCGTCGGCATAGTCGTCCGCCGTCAACCGGCCGAAGATCAGCGGCACCGCGATCATGTACTGCAGGCAGTGGTCCCGATCCGCGTAATTGGCCAGCGGTCCGGTCTTGTCGATGATGCGCACGCCAGCTTCCTGGGTCTCGATCATGATTCGTTCGATCTGGTCCAGCTTGCCGGCAACTTCCGGATGCAGCTGCATCGCACATTCCACCGCCGTCTGGGCATGGAACTCGGCCGGGTAGCTGATCTTGAACAGGACGTTCTCCATCACGTAGCTACCGAACGGACGCTCGAACTGGAATGCCTTGCCCTGGAAAGCGACGTCGTAGAAGCCCCAGGTCTTGGCGGTCAGGGCGCTCGGGTAGCCGACACATCCCTTCACCGCATTCAACGCATGGGTCACAGCGCGCCGGCAGGCATCGCCGGCGGCCCAGCTCTTGCGCGGGCCGGCATTCGGCGCGTGCCGGTAGGTGCGCAATGCGCCGCCATCGATCCAGCTGTGGGAAACGGCGTTGACGATCTCCTGCTTGCCGCCACCCAGCAGCTGGGTCGCAACCGCAGTCGATGCCAGGCGCACCAGGATTACGTGGTCGAGGCCGACGCGATTGAAGCTGTTCAGCAAGGCATAGCCGCCCTGGATCTCATGGGCTTTGATGGCCGCGGCGAGCACGTCGCGCACCAGCACTGGCTTGCCGCCTTCGCGGACGGCCTTTCGACTCATGTAATCGGCCACGGCCAGGATGGCGCCCAGATTGTCGGAGGGGTGACCCCACTCCGCGGCGAGCCAGGTGTCGTTGAAGTCCAGCCAACGCACCTGCACGCCGATGTTGTAGGCGGCCTGGACCGGGTCGAGCTCGAACGACGTGCCGGGAATCCGGACTCCGCCGGCCATCCCGGCTCCCGGCACCAGCGGGCCCAGGTGCTTCACGCATTCGGGGTGCTTCATGGCCAGCATCGCGCAACCCAGCGAATCGAGCAGCATGTAGCGCGCGGTCGCGAATGCTTCCGGAGACTCGATCTTGTAGTCGACCACGTAATCGGCGATGTCCACCATTGCCTGGTCGGGGTCGGGGCGTGCGGCGGAACGGATATCAAAATGGCTCATGGGGGGTCTCGCGTGCAGGAACGAAGGAAGTAGTAAAGCAGCGCATTTTGCCAGAAGCGGGCTAATCAAGCTTGTTTGTACTACGTATTCCGGGCATGGTTCGGCCTTCACTACGGCCGCGTATCCGCATGCACTTCGACGCCTACCCGAATCTGTTCGCCCCGCTCGACCTGGGCTTTTGCACCTTGCCCAACCGCGTCCTGATGGGCTCGATGCACACTGGCCTGGAGGACCGCAGCCGCGATTTTCCGAAGCTTGCCGCCTATTTCCGCGAGCGGGCGGAAGGCGGGGTCGGGCTGATGGTGACCGGCGGCATCTCCCCCAACCTGGTCGGCTGGCTGAAGCCGTTCGCGGGCAAGCTCAGCTGGCCGTGGGAAATCCACAAGCATCGGATCGTCACCAAGGCGGTGCACGGCGCTGGGAGCCGGATCTGCCTGCAGATTCTCCATGCCGGACGCTACGGCTATCACCCGCTAACCGTGTCGGCATCCTCGCTGCAGGCACCGATCAACCCATTCAAGCCGCGCGGACTGAGCAACTGGGGAGTCGAGCGGCAGATCAAGGCCTACGTCAACTGCGCCCTGCTCGCGCGGGACGCGGGATACGACGGCGTGGAGGTCATGGGCTCGGAAGGCTATCTGATCAACCAGTTCCTTTCCGCACGCACCAATCAACGGACCGATTCCTGGGGCGGCTCGCCGGAGAACCGGATGCGCTTCGCCGTTGAAATCGTGCGCCGGATTCGCGAAGCCGCCGGTTCCGATTTCATCATCATCTATCGCCTGTCGATGCTCGAGCTGGTGCCGGGCGGTTCGGCATGGGACGAGATCGTTCTGCAAGCCAGGGCGATCGAAGCCGCCGGCGCCACCATCATCAATACCGGCATTGGCTGGCATGAAGCGCGGGTACCAACCATCGCGACGTCGGTGCCGCGCGCAGCATTCGCCGCCGTGACCGGAAAACTGAAAGGGCTGGTCGGGCTGCCCTTGGTCGCCACCAATCGCATCAACATGCCGGAAGTCGCGGAGCGCATTCTCGCCGACGGCATCGCCGACATGATCTCGATGGCGCGTCCGCTGCTTGCCGATCCGCAATGGGTGAACAAAGCGCGCAGCGGCCGCCGCGCCGAAATCAACACCTGCATCGCCTGCAACCAGGCGTGCCTGGACCACGCTTTCGAAAACAAGAGCGCGAGCTGTCTGGTCAATCCGCGCGCCTGCGCCGAGACCGAACTGGTTTTCCGCAAGACCACCGCGCCGAAAAGGATCGCTGTGGTCGGCGCCGGTCCGGCCGGGATGTCCTGCGCAGCGGTGGCCGCCGAGCGCGGCCATCGCGTTACCCTATTCGAGTCGGCGCCAGAAATCGGCGGCCAGTTCAACCTGGCCAAGAAGATTCCGGGCAAGGAAGAATTCCAGGAGACACTGCGCTACTTCGGCACCCAGCTGGCCTTGCATGGCGTCGAACAACGCCTCGGCACGCGCGTGACCGCCGAGCAGCTGTTGCAGGAAGGCTTCGACGAAATCGTGCTGGCCACCGGCATCAGTCCGCGCAAGGTCGCGTTTCCTGGCGCCGACCACGCCAAGGTGTGCAGCTATGTGGATGTGATCAGCGGTCGCGTGAAGGTCGGCGCCCGGGCCGCACTGGTTGGGGCTGGCGGCATCGGCTTCGACGTGGCGGAATTCCTGGTCCAGGACGCCCCCTCGCCGACCCTGGATCTGGCGCGCTGGATGGCCGAATGGGGCGTGCGTCCTGATTTCGAGGGCCCGGGCGGCCTGACCAGACCCGAGCCGGAACCACCGCTTCGCCAGCTGTGGCTCCTCCAGCGCAGCGCTGGCAAGCCCGGCGCCAAGCTCGGCAGGACCACGGGCTGGATCCACCGCGCCGCGCTCAAGGCCAAGGGTGTGGTCGCGCTGGGCGGGGTCGAATACCTGGGCGTCGACGACCGCGGGTTGCGCATCAGCGTGGCGGGCGTCGAACAAGTGCTGGCGGTGGATACCGTGGTGATCTGCGCGGGACAGGAACCGCTGCGCACCCTGTTCGCACCGCTGCAGGCGGCCGGCAAGAATCCGCACCTGATCGGCGGCGCTGACATTGCCGCAGAGCTCGATGCCAAACGCGCGATCAACCAGGGCAGCCGGCTCGCCGCGGACTTCTAGGACCTTTCAGAGCAAAGACTCCAAACGAAATCAAAGGCTTATGAAGGGCCGTTCAGGAATCGTTCGGTAATCTCTGGTAGCATGCGCGCCGAACCGGTGCTGAACCGGATCACCCCACGGCTCCGCGACATGGCATCGCAGAGTTTCCGGACAGGCGCAAACCTCTTGCCGCCCGGAATGCGAGCTCGGCTCGTCCATCCCCAAAACGTCTTGTCCTTATCTCCCCCT
>JBAZBG010000183.1:0-5422 GCA_041671585.1 Arenimonas sp.
GATTGGCCGATGAGCTGAAAGCCTCCGAAGCCCGGCTCGACCTCCTGCGCGCGCAATGGGATGCCGTCGCGCTCGGCATTCCCAATATGCCGCATGAATCGGTGCCGATGGGCAGCGACGAGTCGCATAACGTCGAATTGAAACGCGTTGGCGCGCCGCGTGTATTCGACTTCAAGCCCCTTGATCACATCGCACTCGGCGAGCGCAACGGCTGGTTGGACGCGGAAGCCGGGGCCAAGCTTTCAGGCTCGCGCTTTACGGTGATTCGCGGGCAACTGGCCAGGCTGCATCGCGCGCTGGGCCAATTCATGCTTGATCTTCACACCAACGAGCACGGCTATGCCGAATGCAACGTGCCTCTGCTGGTCAATGCCGACAGCATGCTCGGCACCGGCCAGCTGCCAAAATTCGAGGAAGATCTTTTCAGCACGCAGGTCGGCGAGACCAAGCGCTATCTGATCCCGACCGCGGAAGTGTCGCTGACCAACCTGGTGCGCGACCAGATTGTCGAAGATACGCAACTGCCGATGCGGCTGACTGCGCATACGCCGTGCTTCCGCGCCGAAGCCGGCAGCTACGGCAAGGACGTGCGCGGCATGATCCGCCAGCATCAGTTCGAGAAGGTCGAGCTGGTCGCCATCGCCCGACCGCAGGAAAGCTATGCCGTGCACGAGCAGATGACGGTGCATGCCGAGACGGTGCTCGAAAAGCTTGGGCTGCCTTATCGGCGGCTGCTGTTGTGCGCTGGCGACATGGGCTTCGGCGCCAGCAAGACGCACGATCTGGAAGTGTGGCTGCCCGGCCAGGATACCTATCGCGAAATTAGTTCAGTCTCCAATTGCGAGGCTTTCCAGGCACGGCGCATGCAGGCGCGCTGGCGGAATCCGGCCACCGGCAAGCCGGAGCCGGTGCATACCTTGAACGGCTCAGGCGTGGCTGTCGGCCGTGCGCTGGTGGCCGTCATGGAAAACTACCAGAACGCCGACGGCTCGATCGCGGTGCCCGAAGTGTTGCGTCCTTACATGGGTGGTATCGACCGCATTTCATGAGCGTGCCCGACCTCAACGACCTGCAGTTCTTCGCCATCGTCGTCGAGCACGGTGGTTACGCAGCCGCGGAGAGGGCGCTGGGCATTCCCAAGTCGCGTTTGAGCCGGCGCATCACGCAGTTGGAAAGCGACCTCGGCGTACGTCTGCTGCAACGCTCGACGCGAAAATTTGCGGTGACCGACATCGGGCAGAGCGTCTATCGGCATGCGCAAAGCATGCTCGCCGAAGCGCAGGCGGCGCGCGAGGCCGTGGATCGGGTCAGCGCCGAGCCACGCGGATTGATCAAGGTCAGTTCGCCGGTTGCGCTGGCCCAGGATATGTTGGCAAGGCTGCTGCCGGAATTCCTCACCGCCTATCCGCACGTGCGCGTGCAGCTGCAGGTCAGTAACCGGCGCGTGGACATCATTCCCGAAGGCTTCGACGTCGCCCTGCGCGTGCGCAGCCGGCTCGACGACGACGGCGAACTGGTCTTGCGCAGCTTCGGCCAGATCAGCGAGCTGCTGGTGGCAAGTCCCGCCTACCTCAAGCGACGCGGGCGTCCCGTGCTGCCGGCGCAGCTGAGCGATCATGCAACCCTGAGCATGAGTGAAGACGAAGCGCGGCAGCGCTGGACCTTGCATGGGCCGGAGGGCGCCGTTGAGCGCGTCGACATCCAGCCCAGCCTGATGACCCATGATTTTTCGGTATTGATCGCCGCGGCGCGCGCGGGGCTTGGTATCGCGCTATTGCCCGAGTCCACTTGCGCCGACTCGGTGCGCAGCGGCGAACTGGAAGTGGTCGTGCCCGATTGGCACCTGCCGCAGGGTATCTGCCATGCCGTGTTTCCGTCGCGGCGCGGCCTGCTCCCGGCGGTGCGAGTGTTCATCGACTTCCTGGCCGAGAAATTGCCGCCGGTAATCGAGGAAAACCGCCTGAAGTGCAGCGAGCTCGGCCGGACCGACTGCCCCTGAAGGCAAACAAAAGGGACGGAAGCGGTGCCACTTCCGTCCCTCGGCCCTTCCTGGGCCAGGCTGTCGACGCCTACGGTTGTGCAGTCACCACCGCCCGGGTCTGCGTGCTGGTCAGCGTGTAGTTGGCGACGAGCGTGGCATAGCCTTTGACCCGATACTTGTACGCACCCGGTTTCGTGACCGCGTATTCGAGGGATTCCGGATTGCCCAGGCTGGCGCCGGAAGCGACTTCCACACCATCCGGGTCGACCAGCGCAAAGTCGATGTCCACGCCGCCGTCCCAGCTTACCGTGGCTTTGATGGTGGTCACGTCGCTGCCGACGGTGATCGGGTACTCGTCGATCTCGAGGTTTTCAACCGAGGGACCCATCAGGCCGGAAAAAGTCTCGGTGTCGTCGACCAGTTGGGTGCTGGTTGCAAACACCCTGCCATCAAGCAGCGCGCCATCGAAATAGCTGTTGCCCTTGACGCCGCGTAACTCCACCACGTGCAGGTCGCTGGTGGCAGCGGTGTAGGCGAAGCGACCGTTGAAGCCGGCAGTCGCCGAATAGAAATTGACCTGGCCGCGATTGACGCCGTCGACATAGACATCGGCCACGCCGCCCTTGCTGTCGCGCGGATACTGCAGCTGGAACGTTTTGCCGTGGTAGGCGTAGGTCACGCGCGGTACCGATTTCTTGCTGACGGTTGCCTTCCGATAGGAACCATCGGTGGCGCCGGAGGCCCCGACACTGGACCAGTTGCCGCCGTACGACAGCAGCGAGTTGCTGTCGGCGACCGTGTTCCATTTGCCCTGGCTCGACCAGGCCGTGACGCCGGCCAGGAAGCCCTGGCGCGAACCGACGGTCTTGCTGGCCAGGTCAACGGCGTTGAGCACGTTGATGTAACCGCTGCCTACCTGGTGCCAGCCGTAGCCGGCCATGGGCTTGGCCGATTGCATGAGGATCAATTCGATCTGGTCCGGTGACAGCTCAGGATTTGCTTCCAGCAACAGGGCAACGGTGCCGGCAACGAACGGCGTTGCCATGCTGGTGCCGCTGAGCGTGGCGTAATAGGCGCTGTAGGTCGGATCGGTGGTATCCAGGAGCGGGCCGGTCTTCGGTACGGCGGCGCCAAGCGCATGCGTGGAGTTGATGCTGGAGCCGGGCGCGACGACGTCGATGTGCTTGTAGAAGTCGCCTTCCACGCCGCGGCTGGAGAAGTCGGAAAGGTCGCCCGTCTTGGTGCCGGAGCCGACGTTGATCACCCACGGCACGATTGCATACGGATTGAGCGTGTTCTCGGCCGGCCCGTCGTTGCCGGCCGCAAACGTGACGACCATGCCGCGCCGATACGCTTCGTAGCTGGCCTTGTTGATCGGATTGCTCGGGTCGTAGGTGCTGACCGAACTGCCCCAGGAATTGGTGATGACATCGATTCCGTAGCGCTGCTGATTGGCCAGCGCGTAGTCGAAGCCTTCAAGCGCAAACAGGATGTTCAGACCTTCGCCTGTACCCAGGCCGAGCAGGCTGGCGCCCGGCGCGATGCCCGCGTAGTAGCGGCTGCGGCGTGGATCGTTGATCGAAGCTTCGCCCGTGCCGGCCACGGTGCCGGCAACATGCGTGCCATGGCCGCTGGTGGTGTCGGTGTTGGACTGGTTTTCGAGATACGCCGTCGTGCCAACCAGATCCAGGTCGCCCACGATCTTGACGTTCTGCACCGTCGTCTTGCCGAACTGGATGTCGGGATGGTTGCCGTCGATGCCCGAATCGAGCACGGCGACCGTCACGCCTTTGCCGGACAGTCCGATCTGGTCGTGCACTACGTGGCCGCCGGTGTACTCAGCGGCGCCGTAGTTGCCATAGGTCAGGGGCGCGTTGAAATAGATACTCTCGACGCCTTCCCAATTGGCGACCTGCTGTATCTGCGCGTTGGTGAGAACCGCGCCCGCCATCGGCAGGACCTTGAGCTTGCGCACCGGAGCGGTGAGCGTCGACAGGCGCGACATCTGGCCGGGATCGGAAAAAGTGATGATGACCTGGTGGGTACTGGCCGTGGCGAGGCGCGCCTGCAGGTCACTGGAAATCAAGGCCGCGGCGTGCGCGCCGGACGAAAGGATCAGGCCGGCGGCGATGGCGAGCGCGAGCGAAGTTCGGGAACTATTGCGGGGGAGGGGAACGATTTTCATGGCAGGCACCTGCGAGAGAGGGATTCTCGAGTGCACTGTCGGAGTTGCGGGTGCCGTGCACCATGGGGGAAACCCCCAGGGGGTGTTGGTGGAATTGCTCAGCGGCGGGCGGCGAGTGGCGGAGAGAGTGGGATTCGAACCCACGGTCGGCTCACACCGACGGCAGTTTTCAAGACTGCTGCCTTAAACCACTCGGCCATCTCTCCAGTGGGGGCATTTTAGCCGGTTACGGCTGGGCCGTCGTGGGGTAGGGAATTTCCTACACGAGAATCAGCAAATCTTCCTTGCCGGGGCTGCTGGCGCCTCGTACTGTGGCTGCAGGGGAAACAAGGGGAAGGTTAGTGATCAGTGTCTTTTTGCTGGACGACCACGGGCTCATGCGGGCGGGTTATCGAATGATCCTCGAGCCCGAGGGCGACATGAGCGTGGTTGGCGAGGCGAGCAGCGGCGAGGAGGCATGGCCGCTGATCCGGAAGCTAAAGCCCGATGTCGTCGTCTGCGATCTGCACATGCCGGGTGTCAGCGGACTGGATATCACCGAGCGACTCGTGAAAGGGCAGGTTGGTCCGAGGGTCATCATCGTCTCGGTGCAAGTAGACGGACCGATGCCGCAGCGCCTACTCGATGCCGGGGCCTCCGGGTACTTGGGCAAAGGCTGTGAAGCCACCGAATTGCTCCGCGCCATCCGCGAAGTTGCGCGCGGCAAGCGTTACCTCGGCAGCGAGATCGCCCAGCAGATGGCGCTCGGCACACGAGGGCGGTCGCCGTTCGATATCCTCTCGCGGCGTGAAATGGAGATATCGCTGCTGTTCTGTCAGGGGCTGCGCGCCGAAGACATTGCACGCAGGCTGAGTTTGAGCGGCAAGACGGTTGCCACGCATAAGTACCGGCTGTTCGACAAGCTGGGCATCAAGGACACCGTCGCCTTGGCACGCATGGCGGCACAGCATGGCGTGACCGAGCCAAGCTTGGTGGCTTGACCGAGAAGCCACCAGAGCGAATCGCGACCGGCGCAATAACTCCGCGGCCCGCCTCGCAGCTGACTCATTCTCAACTCTAATATCGTGACCGTTCAGCTATGAACTTCGCGACGGCGAGGCTTCGTCACGTTCTTGACTGGATACATATAACATGCATACTGAGCGAGTCGGAATCGAATTTGATCCTGACAAGGCGGTTGCCAACCTGCGCAAGCACGGTGTGAGCTTTGCGGATGCTGAGCTGGCGTTGTTGGATCCACACGCGGCGACGCTGGA
>JBAZBG010000184.1:0-5404 GCA_041671585.1 Arenimonas sp.
AGCCGCGTCGGAAAACCCGGAGGCCGAAGTCGAGCTGACCTATAACTACGACGATGAGGATTATGGCGACGCCCGCAACTTCGGCCACCTTGCCTTCGCGGTCGACGATATCTACGCCACCTGCGCGCACTTGCAGGCGCAAGGCGTAACCATCAATCGTCCACCCCGCGACGGCCGCATGGCCTTCGTGCGCTCGCCCGACCTGATTTCCATCGAGCTGCTGCAGAAGGGCAATGCCCTGCCACCCCAGGAACCCTGGACCTCCATGCCCAACATCGGCACCTGGTAATCCTCCCTTGTGGGAGCGGCTTCAGCCGCGATAGCTCGACCACGCGAAAGCAATCGCGGCTGAAGCCGCTCCTACAAGACGCTCTTAATTGTCCAGGGCCTGGCGCAGGTCGGCGATCAGGTCCTCGCCGTTCTCCAAACCGACCGAAAGACGCAGCAGGTTCTGCGGCGAAATCGGATTCGCGCCTTCCACCGACGCCCGGTGCTCGATCAGCGACTCGCAGCCGCCCAGCGAAGTGGCATTGATGATCAATTTCAATTTGCCGGCAACCCCGAGCGCGGCCTCGCGCCCGCCCCTGACCCGAAAGCTGAGCATGCCGCCAAAGTCCGACATCTGCCTGGCGGCGACGGCGTGGTTCGGGTGCGAGGCCAGGCCCGGGTAGTGGACTGCTTCCACCGCCGCATGGTTGGCCAGGAAGTCGGCAATCGCGCGCGCGTTGCGGCAATGCCAGGCCATCCGTGCCGGCAACGAACGTGCGCCGCGCAAGGTGAGCCAGGCGTTGAACGGCGAGATCACGCCGCCGGTGATGTGCCGTCGATGGGCGACCGCGTCGTGGAACGCATCGCGCCGCTTGAAAACCAGCGCGCCGCCCAAGGCATCGCTATGGCCGCCGAAATACTTGGTCGTCGAATGCATGACGATGTCCGCACCCAGGTCCAGCGGCCGCTGCAGCACCGGCGTCGCGAAGGTGTTGTCGCAGGCGAGCAAGACGCCGCTGGCTTGCGCGATCGACGCCAGGCCGGCGATGTCGGCAATCTTCATCTGCGGGTTGGACGGTGTCTCGGCCCAGATCAGGCGGGTGGACTTGGTGACCGCGGCCCGAACTGCGGAAAGGTCGCCCATATCGACCGGGACCGCCGCGATCTGCTTCTGCGGCAGGAAATCGGCGAACAGCACGCGCACACCGGTGTAGCAGTCGTCGGGAATCAGCACTTGCGCGCCAACCGGCAGTGATTCCAGCAGCGCCGAAATCGCCGCCATGCCGGACGCCATGGCCATCCCGGCTTCTCCGCCTTCAAGCGCGGCCAGCATGGTTTCCAGGCGGTCCTGCGTCGGGTTGCCCTCGCGCAGGTATTCGTAGCCGGCGACGCGCTCGCCGGCGGGACCGTGCTCAAAGGTGGTGGCCAGATGGATGGGCGGCGCGACGGCGCCGGTGGCCGCATCCGGATCGCCGCCCGCATGCACGGCCAGTGTTTCAAAACGCATCGTTGTTCTCCTTCGGCAAACCGCGTGCGCGCAAGCTCTGATCGAGCGCCGGCGCGCGCATCAGCCGCGCGCCTCGCGGAACGCCTCGCGCGCCGCTTCGAGCGTGTGTGCAATCTCGACATCCCCGTGCGCCGAGGACAGGAAGCCGGCCTCATACGCCGACGGCGCCAGATACACGCCACGCTTGCGCATGCCGTGGAAGAACCGATTGAAGGCCTGGGTGTCGCAGGCCACGGCGTCGGCATACGTCTCGACTTTCCGGTCGGTGAAAAACAGGCCGAACATCGCGCAGCTGCGATTGGTCGTCACCGGTACGCCGGCAGCGGCCGCTGCCTGTTCCAGGCCGTCGCACAACTGGTGGGTCCTGGTCTCCAGGGCTTGATGGAATCCCGGCGCCTGGATCAGTTCCAGCGTCGCCAGGCCAGCGGCCATGGCCACCGGGTTGCCGCTGAGCGTGCCGGCCTGGTAGATCGGGCCGCTGGGCGCGATCTGCCGCAGCAAATCGGCACGGCCGCCGTAAGCGCCGACCGGCATGCCGCCGCCAATGATCTTGCCGAACGTCGACAGATCCGGAGTAATTCCGTAGCGCTGCTGCGCGCCGCCGAGCGCGACGCGGAAGCCGGTCATCACCTCGTCGAAGATCAGCAGCGCGCCATGCCTCGTGCACAGCTCGCGCAGATGCTGCAGATAGCCCTCGCGCGGCAGGATGCAGTTGGCGTTGCCGACGATCGGCTCGATGATCAGGCCGGCGATGTCTTTGCCGCACTCGTCGAACAAGCGGCTCGCCGCTTCGAAATCGTTGTAGGGCAGGGTCAGCGTCAGGTCGGCGAGCGCCTTGGGCACGCCCGGCGAGTCCGGCACACCCAGGGTCAGCATGCCGGAACCGGCTTTGACCAGGAAGGAATCGCCGTGACCGTGATAGCAGCCCTCGAATTTGACGATCCGGTTGCGGCCGGTGGCGCCGCGGGCCAGGCGAATCGCCGACAGCGTGGCTTCGGTGCCCGAATTGACCATGCGCACCATCTCGCAACTCGGCACCAGGCGGGTGATGGTCTCGGCCATGGTCACTTCCAGCGCATTCGGCACGCCGAAGCTCAGGCCGTCGCGCATCACCCGCGCGACCGCATCAAGTACGTGCGGATGCGCGTGACCGGCGATCATCGGACCCCAGCTACCGATGTAGTCGATGTATCGATTGCCATCGACGTCGACCAGGTAGGCGCCTTGCGCGCTGCGGGCGAAGAACGGTTCGCCACCCACGGATTTGAACGCGCGTACCGGCGAGTTCACGCCGCCGGGCATCAATTGTTGGGCGCGGGTGAAAAGCTCATGACTGATTTCGTTATTCATGCGGGACTCAAGGGAAGCAGTTTCGGAATGCGCGCACGCTGGCGGCGGGATCGGGCGCATCGAAAACGGCGCCGATTACGGCGACGAAATCGGCGCCTGCGGCGATGACTTGTCGGGCATTGTCCGGGGTAATGCCGCCAATCGCCACCGTCGGCAGCTTCAGCCGCACCGCCTCCTGAAGTAGTGACAGCGCTGCGGGTTGCGCCAGGGGCTTGGTTGCCGATGCGAAGAAGGCGCCGAAGGCCAGATAGCTGGCGCCTGCGGCCTTGGCGCGCTCGGCGCGCGCGAGGTCGCCATAACAGGAAGCGCCCAGGATCGCCGCATCGCCCAAGGCGGCGCGCGCCTGGTCCAGGGTCCCGTCGGACTCGCCCAGGTGGGCGCCCGCGGCGCCGATCTCGGCGGCCAGGCGCCAATCGTCGTTGATGATCAACGGCACGTTGCGCGCCCGGCACAGCGGCAGCAACGCCAGGGCTTGCTGTCGACGCAAAGCGCCGGCGGCCGGCTTGTTGCGCAGCTGCAGCATGGCCACGCCTTCGGACAGCAGCGGTTCGACGCGCGCGAGCAGCCGTTGCGTGTCCGGCTCATCCGGCGTCAGCAGGTACAGGCCGCGGGTCGGCCAAATCGGGGGCGCGTTCATTTTTTTGCCGGCTCGGTGGTGCGACAATGATAGCGTCCCGTGTTTCTTTCCCGAGCTGGCAATGACCGAGTTAGTGGCGTATCGCACCTGGATGTGCGTGGTGTGCGGTTTTATCTATGACGAAGCCGAGGGCCTGCCCGAAGAAGGCATTGCGCCTGGGACACGCTGGGAAGACATTCCCGATAGCTGGGTGTGCCCGGATTGTGGCGTGACCAAGTCGGATTTCGAAATGATGCCGGGCTGAAACGTCAGTTCAGCCGGGAGCGCAGACCGCTGACTTCGATCAGAATCGAGCGCACGGCTTCTGCATCATCCGCGTTTGGAAGCACTTGCAGATAGCGCGTCAGGTCGTCGCGCGCGCCTTTGCTATAGCCCAGTTGCTGGTAGGCCAGGCCGCGATCGCGCAACGCTTCGGCCGTTTCCGGCGAAATCTTCAGGAGGCGGTCGGCGGTGCGCGCGACGCGCTCCCAGTCGCCGCGGTGCAGGTACAGGCCGTTGAGGTTGCGCAGCATGCGCGCCAGGATCGTCCGGTGCGTCGCCGGGGCCAGGATTTCGATCAGCTGCAGGTCGTCTGGCGCGCGGCCGCCAAGGTGCGGCGAAGCCCGCTCCTTGAGTTCCTCGGCGCTGACCGGCCGGCCCTTGTTGTACGGATCCATGACCAGGATGCCGTCATCCACCGGCAAGCGGACCAGGAAATGGCCGGGGAAGGAAATGCCGTCCAGCGGCAGGCCGAGACGGCGCATCAGTTCAATTTGCACGACCGCCAGCGAAATCGGAATGCCGAGCTTGCGATCGAAGACTTCATTGAGGTAGCTGTTGCGCGGATCGTCGTACTGCGTGTTGTTGCCGGCGAAGCCCAGTTCGTCGAACAGATAGCGGTTGATCATGGTCAGCGTCGACGGCAGGTCCAGGTCGTCGTTCAACTTGGGCTTCAAGCTGTCGGCATAGCCCTGAATGGTCGCCGCGTAGGACGCGGCATCGAGCTGTGGGTACTCGTCGCGCGCGATCAGCAGTGCCGTGTCCAGCAACGGCAGTTCGTCGTCGCCGTAGGCGGCGAGGGTGTTCCAATCGGGCAGCGCGTAGCTGGTTCGCATGGGTGGAATGTGGACGCCGCGCGGGCGCAAATCAAGCCCTACTTCGCGGCCCGGACCGCCGGGCCGAAAACCAGCTCGTCCCCGGGCTGCACACCGAGCGATTCCGCGGTGCCGGCGTTGAGCTCGAGCACGTAGAGCGCCGGGCCTTTGCTGGGAAACGGCGGGCAACGGTCGCCCAGCGAACAGGGCGGGACGCGCTGTTGCGCCGAGACCAATCTGCGCGTGCCGTCGAAGTAAAGAATGTCGAGCGGAATCTTGGTGTTTTTCATCCAGTACGCGAGTGGCGCTTCGCTGTCGTGGATGAAAATCATGCCGTGATCGGCGGCCATCTGGTCGCGGAACATCAGCCCGCGTTCCCGCTCGGCGTCGTCGTCGGCAACCTCAACGGTGAAGCGCTTGCCCTTAAGTTCAACCCAGGCACCGCCGTCCGCGCTGGCGCAGCTGGAGGTCAGGCAGAAGGCGACGCACAGGGCAAGCGAGCGGGAAATGGCAGTCATGGGCGTGATCCAGGTGATTGCGGCGACGTTCCCGGAAGCATGGGCCGCGTGTCAAGTGAAATAGTTTCGCGCGCGGGCTTTCCAAGCCCGAGCGATCTGGCTATAGTTCGCGGCCCTTCACTGCCACCGCGATCCGCGGACCGGCGGCGGAGACAGGAAGTGAAACAAACCGCGTTTTGGGGTGTTGACCTTCCTGGATTTCAACCTATAATGTGCGGCTCGGTTGGGCGAAACGCCCCACCTACTGATGACAGCCCAAGGCTGGCGTTGGTGACGCAAGGATCTTTGACAGTGTGCGCAGGAAATTTGTGCGGGCGTCTGTGGGATGGAG
>JBAZBG010000185.1:0-5403 GCA_041671585.1 Arenimonas sp.
ACCGGCGCGTTCATCACCTGATCTGGTTCAACAAATCGGCGCGACGCTTGCTCGGTCTGGTCTATCCGCACAGCCTGGGTGCGTCGTTGACCGACGTGCTCGGCGACGAGGCGGTCGCGCACTGGTTGCGCGCCGAAGACACCGAAGAGCCGCTGACCGATGTGGCCAGCCCCATCGACCCGCAACTGCGATTGAGCCTGCGCTTGCTGCGCTACTCGGCTGATCAGTGGCTGATCGTGGTGCGCGATGTCAGCCATGTACTACGACTGGAACAAGTGCGTCGCGATTTTGTCGCCAACGTCTCGCACGAGCTGCGCACGCCCCTGACCGTGATCCATGGCTACCTGGACATGATGGAGCCGGACGACAACCCGGAGTGGGCGCCGATGGTCGGCGAGATGCGCCGGCAGTCGCAACGCATGACCGAACTCCTGGAGGACCTGCTGACCCTGTCCAGGCTCGAAGCGGGCGAACACCTCAACGACGAACCGGTAGCGATGGCGTCCGTGCTGGTGACCCTGGGACGGGAAGCCGAAGCGCTCAGCCAGGGCCGGCACCGGATCGTCGTCGAAGACGACGCCGGTTGCGATCTGATCGGATCGAGCAAGGAATTGCATAGCGCCTTTTCGAACCTGGTCAGCAACGCCATCCGCTACACGCCGACCGGCGGGCAAGTAAACATTCGCTTTGTCACCACGGATGATGGCGGCGCGTCGCTGTCGGTCTGCGACACCGGCCTGGGCATTCCCGCACACCACATCCCGCGACTGACCGAGCGCTTTTACCGCGTTTCGACCAGCCGCTCGCGAGAATCCGGCGGCACCGGGCTGGGTCTGTCCATCGTCAAGCACGTCCTGGGCCTGCACCAGGCGCGACTGGAGATAGAAAGCGAAGTCGGCACCGGCAGCTGCTTCGCCTGCGTGTTCGGCAAGGAGCGGGTGCTGCCACGTGGCTGGTGACGCCGGCTGATGAGCGTGCGTCATATCTCGGAAATGAAGGCGGGGTAATCTGGCCAAGCATTCAATAGTTCTGCGATCATCGAATGATGGAAAGTCAGCCTGCCGTACCGGCGAACGGTCGCTTCGCACCATGACACTGAAGGTGGGCATCAACGGCTTCGGCCGCATGGGCCGCCTGACGCTGCGCGCGGCCTGGGCCGATCCAGGGATGTCCTTCGTCCAGATCAACGACCCGGCCGGCGATCCGGCCACCCTGGCGCACCTGTTGAATTTCGACTCGGTGCACGGCCGCTGGAACCATGAGGCGACGGCGGAAGGCAACGCGCTGTTCATCGACGGGCAGCGCATTCCCATCACCCGCAACAAGGAACTCGCCGTCACCGACTGGTCGGGTTGCGACGTGGTGATCGAAGCGTCGGGCAAGTTCCGCAAGCCCGAGGTGCTGCAGCCATATCTTGACCAGGGTGTAAAACGCGTGGTCGTGACCGCACCGATCAAGGCCGCCGGCACGCTGGACGTCGTCCTGGGCGTCAATCACGGCCGCTTCGATCCGGCCACGCATCGCATCGTCTCCGCGGCCTCCTGCACCACCAACTGCTTTGCGCCGGTGGTCAAGGTCATCCATGAAAGCCTGGGCATTCGTCATGGCAGCCTGACCACGATCCATAGCCTGACCAACACGCAGGTGATCGTCGATGCGCCGCACAAGGATCTGCGCCGGGCCCGGTCCTGCGGCAGCAGCCTGATTCCGACCTCCACCGGTTCGGCGACGGCGATCGCGGAAATCTTTCCCGAACTCAAGGGCCGGCTCGACGGCCACGCCGTGCGCGTGCCGCTGACCAATGCGTCGCTGACGGACTGTGTGTTCGAAGTGGAACGCCCCACTACAGTGGCTGAAGTGAACAGTCTGCTCAAGGCCGCAGCGGACGGTGAACTCGCAGGTATCCTTGGCTTCGAGGAGCGCCCATTGGTGTCCATCGACTACAAGACCGACCCGCGGTCGAGCATCATCGATGCGCTCTCCACGCTGGTGATCAACGGCACCCAGGTGAAGATCTACGCCTGGTACGACAACGAGTGGGGCTACGTGAATCGCACGGCCGAACTGGTGCGCCTGGTCGGATCGGCCGACCGCTAGGCCATGCTCTCGCGCTTGTCGCCCGAGGTCCGGCAGTACCTGGTCATCACCGGGAATTACTGGGCATTCACGCTGACCGACGGCGCCTTGCGCATGCTGGTGGTGCTGTATTTCCACCAGTTGGGCTATTCGCCCCTGCAAGTCGCGTTGCTGTTTGTGTTCTACGAAATCTTCGGTGTCATCACCAACCTGGTCGGTGGATGGCTGGGCGCGCACATCGGGCTCAACCGCACCATGAACATCGGCCTGGCGCTGCAGGTGCTGGCGCTGGCGATGCTCGCCCTGCCGGTGGCATGGCTGACGATTCCCTGGGTGATGGGCGCGCAGGCGCTCTCGGGCGTGGCCAAGGATCTGAACAAGATGAGTGCCAAGAGCAGCATCAAGCTGCTTGTGCCCGAACACCAGCACGGCACGCTGTTTCGCTGGGTGGCCGCACTCACCGGTTCGAAGAATGCGCTCAAGGGCTTGGGGTTTTTCCTCGGCGGCGCATTGCTGACGTTGCTTGGGTTCACCGCCGCGGTCGCACTGATGGCGGGAGCGCTGCTGCTGGTCTGGCTGCTGAGTTTGTTGCTACTCAAGCGCGATCTGGGCAAAGCAAAGTCCAAGCCAAAGTTTCGCGACATCCTGTCCAAGAGTCGCGCGATCAACCTGCTCTCGGCCGCGCGGCTGTTCCTGTTCGGCGCGCGGGATGTCTGGTTCGTCGTGGCCTTGCCGGTGTTCCTCGCGCAATCGCTGGGCTGGGACTTCTGGTGGATCGGCGGATTCATGGCGGCCTGGGTGATCGGCTACGGCATCGTGCAGTCGATCTCCCCGTGGCTCACGCGCGGCGGCCGGCTGCCGGACGGTTTCGCTGCGTTTCGCTGGGCCGCGGTATTGGCCTGCGTTCCCGCGGCGATGGCGATCTTGTTGTTGCGGGGCCAAGACCCGCAGACGGTGGTCGTGGCCGGCTTGAGCTTGTTCGGCATCGTGTTCGCCATCAACTCATCGCTGCACAGTTACCTGATCGTTCGCTATGCGTCGAGCGATGGGGTCTCGCTCGACGTCGGCTTCTACTACATGGCCAACGCGCTCGGCCGATTGCTCGGGACCGTGCTGTCGGGATGGGCGTTCCAGGAATCGGGCCTCGGCGCCTGCCTGTGGATCTCCGCTGCCTTCATCGCCGTCGCGGCGATCATTTCGCTACTGCTTCCGCGGCATCCGACTCCGGAGTTGCACCCGACCACTTAGCGAAAGCGGCGGGCCGGCGCCGGCGCTGCTGCCGCGCTCACTTCTTCTTTGATTGGTCCTTGGTTGCTGCCGTCGGTGCGTCCTTCGGTCGAGCGGTCTTCAGACTCGGTACCGACGCGAGCGCCGCCATCAGCTCCGCGTCCGACATCCGGCCCAGGATGCTGACGCCGGCGCGGAGGATTTCGCTCTTCTTCGCCGACCGCCCCGCGCGCAGGGCGCGCTGCTTGAGTTCGTCGATCAGGACGTACTCGTTCTTCGGCATCTTGAAGCTGTCTCGTACCAATTCAGGCTTTGCCTTTACCGGCTCTTTGCCACGTATCGCGACCGGCATTGGAGTGGGCGTCGCGAGCTTGGCGCGCGCCACGGGCGCGGCAACCATTTTTCGTGCGGGTCGGGTTGCAGGGGATTTGCGCGTTGCCATGGGGAGGGATCCGGTAAACGGTGTAAATCGAATATACGGTTTGCATCGCTTGCCCGCAAAGCAGTCGAGGGTGTGCCTGGCGACCGCAGATCACGGAACTGCGCTTCGGCGCGGGACGATCACGCCGGCCAGAGTCATCAAGACGTCATCTGCGCGTCATGCCCCTGGCACGGACGCATGGCAGCCTGCGCCCATGAAAAACCAATTGCACATCGAGTTGGTGACCGAAACCTACCCGCCCGAGGTCAATGGCGTGGCGTTCACCGTGCAATCGCTGGAGCATGGCTTGCGTGCCTTGGGTCACCGGGTCGCCGTCGTGCGAACCGAGCGTCCGGAGGACGATCGCCGCTCCAATGAAGACCGAGTCCTGATCGCCAGCGCGCCGCTGCCCAACTACCCGGGACTGCGCTTTGGGCTGCCAGCCGGCCGCCGACTGTTGGCGCGCTGGAAGGACGAACGGCCGGATGCCATCTACGTGGCCACGGAAGGCCCGCTGGGCTGGTCGGCGCTCAACACCGCGCGGAAATTGGCGATCCCGGTGGCGACCGGCTTCCACACGCGCTTCGACACTTATGCGCGAGACTACGGCTTCGGATTTCTGTCGCCCTGGGTGTTCAACTGGCTGCGACGCTTCCATAACCGCGGTGATGCGACCATCGTGCCAACGCTGGAGTTGCAAACACAGCTGCAAGCACAGGGCTTTGGCAAAGTGCAGCGGCTGGGGCGGGCGGTGGACACCACGCAGTTCCATCCAAGCTGGCGCGATTACTCGCTGCGCGAGAGCTGGGGCCTGGCTGATGACGATTTGGCCGTGCTCAGCGTCGGCCGCCTTGCGCCGGAAAAAAATCTCGACCTGACCTTGCGCGCATTTCGCGCGGTGCAGGCGCAGTTTCCCCGGGCGCGTCTGGTTCTTGTCGGCGATGGCCCCTCGCGCGCTGCACTGCAGGCCGCCAATCCGGATGTCATCTTTGTCGGCGTCCAGCGCGGCGACGCGCTGTCGCGCCACTACGCCAGCTGCGACTTGTTCCTGTTCTCCAGCCTGTCGGAAACCTTCGGCAACGTCACGCTGGAAGCCATGGCTTCCGGCCTGGCTACCGTCGCCTTCGACTACGGAGCAGCGCGCGAGCATCTGCTGCACGGCGAGCATGGCGCCGTCGTCGCCTTCGGTGCGGAGGACGAATTCGTGCAGTGGAGCGTACGCATCGCCTGCAAGCCAAATCTGCAGCGGTTAGGCCGGTCGGCCCGCGCGAGTGTCCAGCCCTTGCACCCGCTGGAAGTCGCCGAGGCGTTTGCGCTCTTGCTCGAAGGTCTGTCGCCGCAGAGGAAGGCCGCGTGAAAGGCGTCGGCGTCCGCTTCGGCGAACGCGAGCAGGCGTGGTGTCTGTCCGCCAATCGCTGGGGCGCGCGCCGAACCGTACGGGCTTACTTTCGGGCGGTAAGCCGACTCGGCGACGGCGCGTTCTGGTACGCACTGATGTTGACGCTGGCGCTGGCGGACGGCTGGCGCGGACTGGACGCGGCCGCGCACATGGCCGTCGTCGGCGGCGTGGCAACCTTGTTGTATCGCCGATTGAAACAGTGGACGCGTCGTCCGCGGCCGTTCGCTCAGGACCGGCGAATCCGTGCGTGGGTGCCACCACTGGACGAGTACAGTTTTCC
>JBAZBG010000186.1:0-5390 GCA_041671585.1 Arenimonas sp.
GGTTCGCAAGCGCCCGTCCTCACCCGAATCGACCGGTGATGTAGTCTTCGGTCTGCTGCTTGGTGGGCTTGGTGAAGATGGTCCCGGTCACGCCGTGCTCGACCAGCTCGCCCAGGTACATGAACGCGGTGAAATCGGAGCAACGCGCCGCCTGTTGCATGTTGTGGGTCACGATCAGGATGGTGAAGTGCTGCTTGAGTTCGGCGATCAGCTGCTCGATCTTGCCGGTGGCGATCGGGTCCAGCGCCGAGGTCGGTTCGTCGAACAGCAGCACCTCCGGCTTGAGCGCAATCGCCCGGGCAATGCACAGCCGCTGCTGCTGGCCGCCGGAAAGTCCCAGCGCGCTCTGGTTCAACTTGTCCTTGACCTCGTCCCACAGCGCCGCCTGGGTCAGCGCTTCCTCGACCCGGACATCCATTTCGGCGCGGGGCAATTTCTCGTAATGGCCGATGCCGTAAGCAACATTGTTGTAGATCGACATCGGGAACGGCACCGGTTTCTGGAACACCATGCCGATCTTGCTGCGCAGCTTGTTCAGGGAATACGACTTGTCCAGGATGTTCTCGCCATCGAGGATGACCTCGCCTTCGGCGCGCATCTTCGGATAGATCGAATAAATGCGATTGAAGATGCGCAGCAGGGTCGACTTGCCGCAACCGGACGGGCCGATCAGCGCAGTCACGCGCTTGTCCGGCACCTCCAGATTGATGTCCTTGAGCGCCTGGAAATCGCCGTAGTAGAAGCCCAAATTCCGGGCGGCGAGCTTCGCCTTGCTGGCCGACAGGTTCATGGAGGCGGCCGGGACTGCGGAGGAGAATTTGATCTGCATGCTAGTCATTGCTCATCTTGTTCCGCAGGAGGATGGCCCGCGCGGCGAGGCTGGTAATGAGGACGAAAATGGTGACGATGAACGCCCCGGCCCAGGCCAGGGAGTTCCAGTATTCGTAGGGGCTCATGGCGAACTGGAAGATGACCACCGGAATGCTGGCCATCGGTTCGGTCAGGTCGGTGCTCCAATACTGGTTATTGAGCGCGGTGAACAACAAGGGCGCGGTTTCGCCGCTGATCCGCGCCAGCGCCAGCAGCACGCCAGTGACGATGCCAGGCAGTGCGGCGCGGTACAGCACCTGCACGTTGACCTTCCATTGCGGCACGCCCAGCGACAGCGCGGCCTCGCGCATGGTGCCGGGCACCAGGCGCAGCATTTCGTCGGTCGTGCGCACCACCACCGGCAACACGATGAAGCCCAGGGCGATCGCACCGGACCAACCGGAGAAGCCGCCCAGTGGTTCGACCACCAGCGTATAGACGAACAGGCCAAGCACGATCGACGGCGCCGAGAGCAGGATGTCGTTGATGAAGCGAATGGTTTCGCCAAGCTTGCGGTGGTTGGCGTACTCGGCCAGATAGGTGCCGGCCGCGATTCCGATCGGCGTCGCCATCGCGATAGCCAGCAGGCTCATGAGCAGGCTGCCGAACAAGGCGTTGGCCAAGCCGCCGCTGACCTCGCCCGGCGGCGGTGTCATTTGCGTGAACAGGTGCAGTCCGAAGGCGTCGATGCCCTTGCTGACCGTGGTCCAGAGAATCCACACCAGCCAGAACAGACCGAACACGGTGGCGGCACCGGACAGCGCCAGCGAGACTCCATTGACGATGCGGCGGCGCAGGTAGATCCGCTCAGCAACAGAGGCCATCAGTTGCCCTCCCGGCGCTTGAGGCCCATGAGCATGAACTTGGCGATGCTCAGGACGATGAAGGTAACCACGAACAACAGGAAACCCAGGGCGATGAGCGACGACAGGTACAGCGGCGAATCGGCCTCGGTGAATTCGTTGGCGATGGTGGCTGCGATCGAATTGCCGGGCTCGAGCAGCGAGGTGGTGAGGAAGTGCGCGTTGCCGAGCACGAAGGTGACGGCCATGGTTTCGCCCAGTGCGCGCCCCAGGCCCAGGAAGATGCCGCCGATGACCGCGGAGCGGGTGTAAGGCAGCACGATGTTCCAGACGACTTCGGTCGTGGTCGAGCCCAGTGCGTACGCGGACTCCTTGAGGCGGTTGGGAACGGTCAGAAACACTTCACGCATCACCGAGCTGATGAAGGGAATGACCATGATCGCCAGCACCAGGCCGGCGGTGAACATGCCGATGCCCAGCGGCGGACCCCGGAACAACGCGCCGACGACCGGCCACGGGCCAATATTCTCATCCAGCCAGGGGAATACGTACTCGCCGAGATAGGGGACCAGGACGAACAGGCCCCACATTCCGTAAATGATGGAGGGAATGCCCGCCAACAATTCGATCGCCGCACCGATGGGCGTGCGCAACCACGGCGGCGACACTTCGGTCAGGAACAGCGCGATGCCGAAACTGACCGGCACCGCGATGATCAGCGCGATCATGGCGGTCACGACGGTGCCGTAGATCGGCACCAGCGCGCCGAACTTCTGTTGCACCGGGTCCCATTCCGTGGAGGTCAGGAAGCCGAAGCCAAACGTCTGGAATGCCTCGCGGCCGCCCCAGAACATCGACAGCCCGGCGGCCAGCAGAGTGACCAGGACGAACAGCCCCGCGGCAGTGACGGCCCAGCGGAACAGGCGATCGTTTTTCGCGTCGCTGAGCGCGCGCAGGTCGGAACTCATCGCGGTCATTCTGGCCGGAGTGGACATGCGGTTTCCTGCATTTTGATGCCATTATCAAACAGAACGCGCGCCCGGGGAAATGGGCGCGCGTGCCGGGGTAAACGCTGCTGTTTAGAACTTGAAATTCGTCGTCCAGTAGGCGTCGATCTGCTTGACCAACGCGGGCGGCAGCGGCACATAGCCGAGCGAGGTCGCGGCGGCGTCGCCGTTCGCGTAGACCCACTTGAAAAAGTCCACGGCCTGGCGTGCGCGCGCCTTGTCCTTCGGCTTCTTGTACATGATGATGAAATTGGTCGCGGCGATCGGATACGCATCGGCGCCCGGCGCGTCGGTCATCACCAGGTAGAAGTCCTTGGAGTTCGCCCAGTCGGCGCTGGCGGCGGCCGCCTGGAAGCTGGCGATGCTCGGCGCGATGAACTTGCCCGACTTGTTCTTGACCGAACCGTAGACCAGCTTGTTCACCAGCGCGTAAGACAGCTCCACGTAGCCGATCGCACCCTTGATCTGCTTGGTGTATGCAGCGACGCCTTCGTTGCCCTTGCCGCCGACGCCGGCCGGCCACTTGACCGAGGTGCCTTCGCCGACCTTGGTCTTCCACTCCGGGCTCACCTTGGACAGGTAGTTGACCCAGTTGAAGGTGGTGCCGGAACCGTCCGAACGATGTACGACGGTGATGCGGCTGTCCGGCAGCGGCAGGCCCGGATTGATCGCGACCAGCGCCGGGTCGTTCCACTTGGCGATCTTGCCCATGAAGATGTCGGCCAGGATCGGGCCGGTGAAGCGGATCTTGCCGGGTGCGATGCCGGGCAGATTCACAATCGGCACCACGCCGCCGACCACCGACGGAAACTGACCGAGACCGAACTTGGCCAGTTCTTCCGGCTTCAGCGGCGCATCGGAGGAGCCGAAGTCGACCGTCTTGGCCTTGATCTGGGCAATGCCGCCGCCCGAGCCGATCGACTGGTAGTTGACCTGGTTGCCCGTGGCCTTGTTGTAGTCGGCTGACCACTTCGACAGCGCCGGGTAGACAAAGGTGGCGCCGGCACCGGTAATATCGGCGGCCTGGGCGGTTGCGGCAAACCCGGCGGCAAGCGCCAGTGCGGCAAGACTGAGTTTGAGCGACTTGGTCACGAAAACAACTCCTGAATGTAAGGGACGCGGGTCGGGCATGGCCCGCCGTGTCGACATTGCACACGGCACAGGTGACAAGTGTGCTGCGCAAAGATGACGGTTAGATGACAGTTCGGCGCCTGGGGCCGCAGGGGCGGCTGTCACGGAACCGTCACAACAACAACAAGCAGCTGTAACAATGTCAGGGCACGCTGTGCCGGCTGAACGAGCCCGTAACGATTCGCCCGTGGCGGACGCCCGACGAATTGCCCGGTCCAAATTGTTCGATCACTTACATTATTCTATTTAGGAGACAGTGACATGCGTTTTTCTCCCCTCGCTGCCGCGCTGGCGGTTGCCCTGTCCGGTCTCAGCCTGGACGCCATGGCGCAAGACAGCCGCGACCAGGAAATTGCCGCGCTCCGGGCCCAGGTTGAAGCTTTGGTGAGCCGCCTGGACGAGCTCGAGCAGCGCACGGAAGCGCAGTCGGATGTCAACATCGACACCGCGCAGTCGCTGGAAGCGCTGGCCGCGAGCTCGGCCAAGGTCGAGACCAAGGGCGGTATCAAGGTGACGTCGCAGGACAAGAAGTTCGAGGCCTCGCTTGGCGGCCGCATTCACTACGATGCCTACTCCTTCAATGAGGACATCGCCCACGTCACCAACACCACCGAGTTCCGCCGCGCCCGCCTGACCTTGTCCGGCAAAGCGTACGGTTGGGAATACAAGATGGAGCAGGATTTCGCCGCCGGCACCAACCTGGATGGTTTGCGCGATCTGTACATCGCCAAGTCCTTCGATATCGGCAAGCTGACCATCGGTCACTTCAAGCCGTATCGGTCGATGGAAGAGCTGACCAGCTCCAACGAAATCCTGATGATGGAACGTCCGTTCTCCTCGGCGACCGGCTTGTTCGGCGGCCGGCAATTCCAGCAGGGCCTCGGCTTCCAGAAGGTCGGCGCCAACTACACCGCGGGTCTGTCCGTGTTCAACCTGCGCGGCGCCAGTGGCGCGCGCAACGAGGGCACCGGCGCCGCCGGCCGCATCACCTGGACGCCGATCAGCACCGAGAAGAGCACTTTCCATCTCGGCGCATGGGGTAGCGTCGAGAACACCGAAGAGGGCACACCGAACCTGGTCGCCTCGGCGAGCTACGCCGGCCGTCGCGGTCCGTCGCTGACGGTCGCCACGACACCGGGCATCAGCGGTGATTCGGTCACCGCGTTTGGCCTGGAGGCCGCCGGTTCGTTCGGGCCGCTGTTCTTCCAGTCGGAATATGCGCGCGCCAGTTTCGGCCAGGCCATCGGTTCGGATCAGGACGTGGAAACGTTCTACGTGCAGGGCAGCTGGATGTTGAATGGCGGCCACAAACCCTACAAGGCGGCGAGCGGCGTATTCGGCGGGCCCAAGGTCGAGGAAAAAGGCCTGTGGGAACTCACTGCGCGCTACGACAGCATCGAGAACAAGGACCTGGTCGATCGCCAGGCCAGGACCTGGATCCTGGGTGTGAACTACTATGTCAATCCGAACCTGCGGATCATGGCGAACTATGCCCAGGGCGAAAACGACTTCACCGGCGACGAGACCGGCCAGTTTGCGCTACGCACGCAGTTCTCGTTCTAAACCTCGCTCTCCAAGG
>JBAZBG010000187.1:0-5390 GCA_041671585.1 Arenimonas sp.
GCGATCTGGCGATACGGGCAAAGAAGTTCACCGAATCCTTTCTGGCGCATCCGGCCAAGGTCCAGGTTCGCGACATCCGGATGCAGGATTCTGCCGATGAGGACGCCGTAGCGGCCATGCAGACCGATGCCGGCAGTCTGGCCGATGCGCTGCGCAAGCAGGGATTCGCCCGCCCCATCGGCGAGAGTGCCGCCACACCCTGGTGCAAGGCGAAGTGATTCGGTCGCGCGCCAACCATCCACTCCATGAGGAGCTCCAATGGGCAGCTTGAGCATCTGGCACTGGGTGATCGTGCTCGTAATCGTGGTCTTGGTATTCGGGACGAAGCGCCTGGGAAATATCGGCAAGGATGTCGGCGAGGCGGTGAAAGGATTCAAGAGCGGAATGAAGGACGACGACAAGCCGTCCGCGCAATTGTCCGATGAGCAGCGCCGTAGCGCCGAGTCGAAGGCCGCGGGCGACGGAATCGAGCGAGACGAAGAACTGACGCCGCGCTCACCGTAGCCGTCACCGATGTTCGACCTCGCCTTTTCCGAGCTGCTGGTCATCGCGATCGTAGCCCTGATCGTGCTCGGACCCGAGCGGCTGCCCAAGGTGGGGCGCTTTGCCGGCCTGTGGATACGGCGCGCGCGCGCCCAGTGGCATTCGGTCAAATCCGAGTTCGAAACCGAGCTGGCCGATGATGAGCTCAAGCGCACCTTGCGCAAGGCCCGCGACGATTTGGCCAGCGCGCGTGACGGCGTAGTGCAGGGCAGCGCTGAGATGCAACGCGAGTTTACCGAGATATCGTCGTTCGCTCGCGCCGCGGACGAGTCTCCGGCGCTGGCCGGGCCGGCACTGCCAGAGCACGTCGACGGCGGCGGCCCGGCGATTGCTGACGTCGCGAGCGAGCGCAATGCTCAGCGCTGAGCGCACCGCGCCGGAAGCCGTGGCACTGGCGGCCGAATCGCGGCTCATGGACCACCTGATCGAGCTGCGCTCGCGCCTGCTGCGGGCGGTTGCCGGGCTGCTGGTTGCGTTTGTCGTGCTGTTGCCTTTCGCCAACAAGCTCTACGCCTGGCTGGCGCAGCCGCTACTGGCCAAACTGCCGGCCGGCGGCCAGGTGATCGCCATCGGCGTGACGTCGCCCTTCTTCGCGCCGGTCAAGCTGGCTTTCTTCGCCGCCGTAATGGTCGCCGTGCCGTGGCTGCTGTACCAGGCCTGGGCCTTCGTTGCGCCAGGCCTGTACCTGCGCGAGAGAAGGTTGGCGCTGCCGTTGCTGGCATCGGCGGTGACGCTGTTCTATGCCGGCTGTGCGTTTGCGTACTTTCTCGTTTTGCCGCTGGTGTTCGGTTTCCTGACCAAGGTCACGCCCCAGGGTGTGGCGATGATGACCGATATCCAGGCGTATCTCGATTTTGTGCTGGTTATCTTCCTGGCCTTCGGCACCAGCTTCGAGCTGCCGGTAGCGCTGGTCATCCTGGCCCTGCTGGGCTGGGTGACGCCGAAACAACTGCGGGAATCGCGTGGCTACGCGATCGTCGGTGTGTTTGTGCTGGCGGCGGTGATCACGCCGCCCGATGTCGTTTCGCAGCTGATGCTCGCGATCCCGATGTGCCTGCTGTACGAAGTCGGCATCGTCGCCGCCGGCTGGGTGACGCCTCGCGATCGCAAGCCTGGCACTGAAGCGAGTGGAGAAGCGACATGATTACCGTACCGACGCCGATGAGTCACAGCGGCCTGGACATGCTGCAAGTCGTCTTGCAATCCAGCTTTCCGGTACAGGCGATCATGGTCCTTCTGGTCGTCGCATCGATCGTTTCCTGGGCGATCATTTTTCGAAAGCGCGGCCTCATCTCGCGGGCGCAGCGGGAGGCCCGTCTATTCGAGCAGCGATTTCTTGCCGCCACCGAGCTGACCGAGCTTTTTGACGGTGCCACGCGTGAAGGCAGGCAGCTTGGCGGCATGGAAGCCATCTTCGAGGCTGGTTTCCGTGAGTTCAACCTTCGGCGCAGGCGCCAGAGCATTGATTCACGCATGCATCTTGAAAATACGCGGCGGGCAATGCGCGCGGCCGGCGCTCGCGAGATAGACCATCTGGAGCACAGTCTCGAGGTTCTTGCCAACATCGGCTCCACCGCGCCGTACGTCGGCCTGGTTGGTACCGTCTTCGGCATCATGCTGACGATGCATGGCCTGCTCTCGAGCGAAACGCAAGCCGGCATCAAGGATGTGGCGCCTGGAATTTCCGAAGCGCTGCTGGCAACGACCATGGGGCTGTTCGTGGCGATTCCCGCGGTGTGGGCCTACAACCGTTTCATTCACGGCGTGGAGCGACTAGCGGCACGATACGACAGGTTTGCCGATGAGTTCTCGTCGCTCCTGCAGCAGCAAACGCATCCGGACGATTGACTTGCCCGCCGTCGCTGGCCGATAGGAATTTGTCATGACCGCACTGTCCATACGCCGTGATCGCAGACGAAGGATCAAGGCCGAGATCAACGTCGTGCCGTACATCGATGTGATGCTGGTGCTGCTGGTCGTTTTCATGGTCACCGCGCCACTGCTGACCCTGGGCATCGATATCGAGCTGCCCCGGTCCGACGCGCGTTCGGTGGCTGCCAAGGAAGTCCCGACGGTGGTCAGCGTGTATCCCGACGGCACGCTGGCGCTCGCAGCCGGCTCCGGCAAAGCCGAGACCATGACGCCGGCTGTGCTCGAGGCGCGCGTCGTCGCTATCGTCAAACAGAACCAGCAGGCGTCCGTGTTCGTTGCCGGTAACGGCGAAGGCAGGTACCAGGACGTCATGGACGTGATGGCGCTGCTGCAGCGTGCCAATGTCAAGCGCATCGGGCTGATCAGCCAGCCCAAGCAGGTCGATGGCCGATGAGTCGCCGGCAGTGCGATGCGGCCGGTGTCCTCATGCCCCGCAAGCGCCTCGGGACAGGGTCGTCCTTCGCCAACACGGCGCCGGCCGTCGGTTTAACGTTGCTCCTGCACGCGGCGTTGTTCGGGTTGTTGATTTGGCTGGGCTCCGCTCCTGGCGCCCCGGGGCACGCTGCAGTCCCGCCCATCGAGGCCGAGCTGATTGATCCCGATTCACTGCCATCCGCCATGCGGCAGGCATTGCATCTGTCGCCGGAACCGCCGCCTGTTGTGCAGGAGGATATTTCCTGGCCCGACATCGACGACTTCCTGGCCTTCGATCTCGATGCAATTTCGCCCGAAACAGGCAGCGCTTCAGAGATTTCCGGCAGCGGCACGGTACTGCCGGCCGATGACCGCAGGCAGCGTGTGCTGGCCATGCACAGAGTCAGCCGCGTTGAGCAGCGGATTGAACAGCCCGCCTACGTGCGGGCCAACAACGCCGTAGGCGCTGGAGCGCAAGCGGGCGCGATGGTCCGATTGATCCGCCCGCGGACGACCGACGACCCGGATGAGGCGCTACTCGCCCGCTACGAGGCAGAACTCCAGAAAGCGATATTGGCCAACTGGATCGGCCCGGACGCGGTGTCGGCCGGCCAGCCGTGTCGCATCGTCATCGAGCAGCTGCCGGGCGGCGAAGTGGTCGACGTGCAGGTCGACGAAATGTGCCCCTTTGAATACATGGGACGGCGGGCAATACAGGCCGCCGTCCTGAAGTCGCAGCCGCTGCCCTATGCCGGTTTCGAAGCTGTGTTCAGCCCGTCGCTGGCGCTTGATTTCGAGATGGTGTTCGCTGGCGTGCGCCCGTGAACTTGGGGAGCTGGCTGATTGGGGCGCGTGCAACGCCGCCCGGATATCAGGCGCTACACATTCATCTGGTCTTTGCGGGAGCAGGCTTTTTGGTGGATCCGGCTGCCTTCTTGTCGGCCGCCTGCTTCCCGGCATCGCAATGCGCCTTGAGTGCCGCGACATCCGGATTGGTCACGTCCGTGGAAAAATTGCGGATGTCCGCCAGTTCCAGGCACGTTGTCGGTACCGGCTTTGGTTGGTCCATCATGCGATCGAACTCACGCGGATCGTGGGCGCCGGCAGTGGTTGCCGACAAGACCAAAGTGGCGGCGAGCACGGATTGAACAATATGCAATTTCATTTTCATGGGTCCTGGATAGTGAATCGAACCGGCTTGCGCCGACGTTGCGAATGACCGCCGGCTTCAATGG
Source organism: Arenimonas sp. (assembly GCA_041671585.1). GTDB lineage: Bacteria > Pseudomonadota > Gammaproteobacteria > Xanthomonadales > Xanthomonadaceae > Arenimonas. The sequence continues at coordinate 4,125 of JBAZBG010000187.1, forward strand.
CCGGGGCGGAATAATTTTTTCTGGAAGCCGGTGACCTCGACCTGCACGGTGACCGCGTCGGACCCGCGGTTGAGCCAGTACCAGCCATGCCGGCCGTCAAAGGGGGCGATCAGTTGGCCCGATGCCTCCCGCTGTGCACGCTCGATCGAGTAGCTGGTGTATTCGTCCTTGGCCGCGTTGCTGCGCTCGCCATGCATGTCGACCGCCACGTCGCCGCTGGCTGTCCAATGAAACAGGAAGGCATCGCCCGAAGCCAACTCCGCCTTGATCTCGGCACCTTCGCCGGGTTGCAAGGTCAGTGACATGGTGTCGTGGCGATAGGACGCGTCGTGTTTGCTGACGGCCTGGGTATCGAAGCTCTGTCCGGGCTCGGCACCAAAGACCTTGACCGCCTCGGTTGCCTCCTGGGCATCCGCAGGCGCCACGGAACCGGCGACGGGCGTCGGCGCCACGGGCGGCGGCGGCAACTCTGCAGCCTGGGCATTGCCAGCGAGCGCATCGAGTCCCAGCCTGGAGCCGATGCCGGTCGGGTCGATTCCATATTCGGCCGGCAACACTGTCGTCACCAGGACGATGGCGGCGACCGCCAGTGCGACCCCGGTGGCCTTGAGCAGCCGACCGGTCGACGGCGGCGAATGCGTCTTGTGCATGGAATACCTCGATTACGAAATGAAATAGCCGGTGAGTTGGAAACCAATCAGCACGAAGCCGGCGGTCATCAGTACGGTGTTGGCGGCGAAGGCCTGATGCATGAAGGCGTTGCTCCGGCGCCAGAAACCCATCGCGATAAGAATTCCGCCGAGGGCCAACAACTGGCCCAGTTCGACACCGACGTTGAACGCGAGGATGTTCGCGACCAACCCATCGACCGACAGTTCAAAGTCCTGCAATTTGGTGGCCAACCCGAAGCCATGGAACAAGCCGAAGATCAGCACCGCCGCCTTGGTGTTGGGCTGGACGCCGAACCAGCGCTTGAAGGCGCCCAGGTTATCGAGCGCCTTGTAGACCACGGACAAGCCGATGATGGCGTCGACGAGATACGGGTTGACGTGGACGCTGCCCAGCACGCCGTACAGCAAGGTCGCGCTATGGCCGAGCGCGAACAGGGTCACGTAGGCGCCAACTTCGCGCATCCGATAGAGAAAGAAAACGACGCCGAACAAGAACAGCAAATGATCGTAGCCGGAGACCATGTGCTTGGCGCCCAGATAGGCGAACACAATCAGCTGCGGTCCCTGGCTCTGCGCGAGGAACGCCTTGTCGCTC
>JBAZBG010000188.1:0-5384 GCA_041671585.1 Arenimonas sp.
GCCAGACCGCGATTCGCTATCCCTACCGTTACCTGGCGCCGGTGAATACCGGCCTGCCGAGCGGGATGGACCTGGACCACGACGGCAAGGTCGAGGGCGGCAACGATGCCTTCGGCTTCGGCCAGCATCCGGGGCAATACGGCATGCTGGTGTTGTCGCGTTTTCCCATCGACCAGGCGGCGGTACGCACGTTCCAGGAATTTGCCTGGAAGGATCTTCCCGGGGCGTCGGTGCCGATCGATCCGGCCACCGGTGGCCCGTGGTATCCGCGCGAAGTCTGGGCAGAATTGCGGCTATCGTCGAAATCGCATTGGGATGTCCCGATCCAGACGCCGGCCGGCAGCATCCATTTCCTGGTGCACCACCCGACGCCGCCGGTATTCGACGGCCCGGAAGATCGCAACGGCCGGCGCAATCACGACGAGATCCGGCTCTGGGCCGAATACGTTTCACCGGGCGAAAAGCCCTGGCTGTGCGACGACAACGGCCGCTGCGGCAGCCTGCCATCCGACGCGTTGTTTGTCATCGCCGGCGACCACAATGCCGATCCGTTTGATGGCGACAGCACGGCGAATGCGATGGCGCAGTTGCTGGAACATCCACGCGTGCTGCGCTATTCGGCGCCGGAAAGTGAAGGCGCGGTCGTCGCCGCGCAGGCGGCTGGCGGGGGAAACCTGAAGCACAAGGGGCCGGCGGCGCAGGACACCGGCGAATTCGGGGCGCGGGTCGGTAATTTGCGCCTGGACTATGTGCTGCCGTCGGTGGGCTTGTCGGTGCAGGCCAGCGGCGTGTTTTGGCCGAAGCCAGGCGAACCGGGCGCCGAGTGGCTGGGCGCCTCCGACCACCACCTCGTCTGGCTGGACCTGAAACTGTAGGAGCGGCTTCAGCCGCGATGCCCCTCGCAAGCTTTCTGTAGGAGCGGCTTCAGCCGCGATGCTCCTCGCAAGCTATCGCGGCTGAAGCCGCTCCTACAGTTCGCGTTGGGGGAGGAGGATTTTTAGTTCGGCGGGGGTCAGGTTGCGCCATTGGCCGACTTTGATGCCGTCCAGGCGGATGTTGACGATGCGCACGCGTTGCAGGCGGCGGACTTCGTAGCCGAAGGCGGCGCACATGCGGCGGATCTGCCGGTTCAGTCCCTGCGTCAGGACGATGCCGAACACGTTCTTGCCGATCTTGCGCACGCGGCACGGTTTGGTGCGCACGCCGAGGATCGATACGCCCGCGGCCATGCCCGCGAGGAATTCCTCGGTCAGCGGCCGGTCAACAGTGACCACGTATTCCTTTTCGTGATTGTTCTCCGAACGCAGGAGCTCGTTGACGATGTCTCCGTTGTTGGTCAGCAGGATCAGCCCTTCGGAATCCTTGTCGAGGCGACCGATCGGGAATATCCGCTGCGGATGGCCGATGAAATCGATGATGTTTCCGGCGACATGGCGTTCGGTGGTGCAGGTGATGCCGACTGGCTTGTTCAAGGCAAGGTAGACGGTGGGGCTGCGTTGTTCGATTGGCTGGCCGTCGACTTCGACGCGGTCGCCCTCCTCGACTTGGGTACCTAGTTCGACTGGCAGGCCGTTGAGTCGGACGCGCCCATCTTTGATCCATTGGTCGGCTTCGCGACGCGAACAGATGCCGGTCTCGCTGATGAATTTGTTCAGGCGCATGCCGGCCGGTCAGGTGAAGCCGAAGTCGGTTTCGCTGCCGCGCGACGAGATCACGAGACGGATCATGCTGGATGGCACCATCACTTCGATATCGTGCGGCTTGCCCTCCGCGTTGGTCCCGGTCAGCGTGATTTCGCAAAACGCCCCACCGGTATCGAGTTCCCGGCACAGCAGGTGCAAGCCGGCCGGACTCTCGATCAGATACGGTTTGATCGCTTCGCCCAGCGCATCGAGGGCCTGGGGGTGGAAATAAACGCAATAGGTGCGCTGCTCAGTCATCGTGGTCTCCTGCGTCCAGGGTGACCGTCAACGCCGCGGCCGCGCGACGCGCCTTGGCCCGCGCGTCGTCGATCGTTTCCGCGCGCGCCAAGGTGACCGCTACCCGTCGGTGCCCTTCCACCCAGGGCTTGCCGAACAAGCGCAACGCGGTATCTGGCTCGCGCAGCGTCGCATCGACGTTGGAAAAAACCGGCACGCCGCGGCCATGCGCGAGCACGGCGCAAGAGGCAGAAGGTCCCTGGGTGCGAATCGCCGGTATCGGCAGGCCGAGGATGGCGCGCGCATGCAAGGCGAATTCGCTCAAGTCCTGGGACACCAGGGTAACCAGGCCGGTGTCGTGCGGTCGCGGCGAGACTTCCGAGAACCACACGTCATCGCCCTTGATGAAAAGCTCCACGCCAAAGATGCCCCAGCCACCCAAATCGTCGGTAACGGCTTTCGCGATCTGCCGCGAGCGCTCCAGCGCCAGCGCCGACATGGGCTGAGGCATCCAGCTCTCGCGGTAATCGCCATCGATCTGCAAATGGCCGATCGGATCGCAGTAGCTGGTGCCATCGCGATGCCTGATCGTGAGCAACGTGATTTCGTAATCGAATGCGACGAACCCTTCGACGATCACCCGGCCGTGACCGGCGCGCCCGCCGGACTGTGCATGGTCCCAGGCCGTGTCGACGTCCTCCGGCTTGCGCAACGTGCTCTGGCCCTTGCCCGACGAAGACATCACCGGCTTCACCACGCAGGGCAGGCCGATCTCGGCGACGGCGGCGCGGTATTCGTCCAGGCTGTCGACGAAGCGATAGGGCGAGGTCGGCAGGCCCAGGGTTTCCGCCGCCAGCCGGCGGATGCCTTCGCGATCCATGGTCAGACGCGCCGCACGCGCGGTCGGAATGACCCGGACGTGTTTGTCGCGCTCCAGCTCGACCAGGGTCTGGGTGTGGATCGCCTCGATCTCGGGCACCACCAGGTCCGGCTTTTCACGTGCGATCAGATCGCGCAGGGCTGCCGGGTCCAGCATGTTCAAGGTGTGGCAGCGATGGGCCACCTGCATCGCCGGCGCATCGTCGTAACGATCGGCTGCAATCACCTCGACGCCGAAACGCTGCAGCTCTATGGCCACTTCCTTGCCCAATTCTCCGGACCCCAGCAGCAGCACGCGAGTCGCGCCGGAAGTCAGTGGCGTACCGAGGGTGGTCGCTGGGGTGTGGCTCATGTCGTTTCGCTTCGATCGGGCAGGTTCGTATTGTAACGGGGAGGGTTCAAGCTGGCTGCGCTTTCTGTCATTGTTGGCCGCAACGCCCTTGCACGAACCTGTCCCCGCCGAATGCCAAAGTTACTGATCCTGCTCGCGCTGCTCGCAGCCGACGCCTCTGCAGGGCGCTGGTCGCGGCCTGAGTACGCCGGGCTTTTCGCCGATCCCGAATTGGCGGAAGTCAGTGGGCTGGCGGCTTCGCACGTCCATCCGGGCTTGTTCTGGGCGCAAAACGACGGCGGCAACGGCGAGAAGTTGATCGCCATCAAGCGCGATGGCAGCCGCGTCGCCAGTCTGACCGTCGCCGGGGTGCGCAACACCGACTGGGAGGATCTGGACAGCTTCGAACTCGACGGAAAGCACTACCTGCTGATCGCCGATACCGGCGACAACGGCGGCATTCGAAGGACGCTGGCGCTGTACGTCGTCGAGGAGCCTCAGACGCTGCACGATGGCGATACGCTGCCCGTGGCATGGTCGATCAACTTCCGCTGGCCGGACGGCGCGCGCGATTGCGAGGCCACAGCGGTCGACGCCGCCAACGGCGAGGTGCTGCTGATTTCGAAAAAGCGCGTGCCGCCAGAACTGTTCCGCCTGCCCTTGCGCCCTCAGGACGGCGTGCAGACCGCAGAACTGGTGACAACCCTTCCCAACATCGAGCAGCCGGACGAAAGGCAGCTGAAGCGGAATCCGGTTTACGGTCGCTATCGCTCGCAAGTCAGCGGCGCCGACCTGAGCCCGAATGGTCGCGTGCTCGCGGTGTTGAACTACCACTCCATCCATTTCTACGTGCGCGCATCTGGAATGGATTGGCCGCAGGCGATGAAGGCGCAGCCGGGTCAGCTCAACTTTCCCTGGCTTCCGCAAGCCGAGGGAATCGCCTTCTCGGCGGACGGCAGGAGCTTGCTGATTGGCAGCGAACAGCGACCCTCACCCCTGCTTCTGTACCGAGCAACCAAGTAAGTAACTGATATATAAAGATTTCGCCTTGGTCGCGCCTGTGCTTGCTTGAGTGATATCTTTTTGATATCGTTTCCTCAACAACAGGAGAGCGCGTCATGAAAGAAGCCCCCAAGAAATCCCTACCCGGTATCCCGATGCTGCTGGCATTGCTGGCCGGCTTGGCCGTCTGCGCCTACGCGGCAATCAATGGCGTGGCCAACGAGCGCCTTGCGCAGATCGTGCTGGCGCTGCTGTCCGCCGTCGTGCTGGCCGTGATGGCTGGCGGCTTCTACATGGTCGAGCCGAACCAGGCCGCCGTGCTCAGCCTGTTCGGCAAGTACATCGGCACCAACAAGGACCAGGGCCTGCGCTGGAACAATCCCTTCTTCTCGGCCCGGAAAATCTCGCTGCGCACGCGCAATTTCGAGAGCAGCAAGCTCAAGGTCAACGACCTGGACGGCAACCCGATCGAAATCGCTTCGGTCGTGGTCTGGCAGGTCGTCGATTCCGCCGAGGCGGTTTACAACGTCGATGATTACGAGAGCTTCGTCCATATCCAGACCGAGTCGGCGGTGCGGGCCATGGCTACCAGCTATCCGTACGACCAGCACGATGACGAGAAGATTTCGTTGCGCGGACACGCCGCTGTCATCGCCAAGCACCTGACCGAAGAAATCCAGGAGCGGCTGGCGCTGGCCGGCGTGCAGATCATGGAAGCGCGCATCAGCCACCTGGCCTACGCGCAGGAAATCGCCCAGGCGATGCTGCAGCGGCAGCAGGCCGGCGCGATCATCGCCGCGCGCACGCGCATCGTCGAGGGCGCAGTCAGCATGGTGGAGATGGCCTTGAACGAGCTGTCCAAACGCAATGTGGTGGATCTGGATCCCGAGCGCCGGGCGGCCATGGTCAGCAACCTGCTGGTGGTCCTGTGCGGCGAGCGCGGAACGCAGCCGATCGTCAACGCCGGCTCTATCTACTAATCGGCGTGAGCGAGAAGAAAGCCTACCCGCTGCGCATCAACGCGAAGGTGCTGGAAGCCGTCCAGCACTGGGCCGACGACGAGTTGCGCTCGCTCAATGCGCAGATCGAATACGTGCTGCGCGATGCGCTGCGAAAAAACGGACGCATGAAGGCGCCGGCCGATGTGCAAGACGACAAGCCGGCGCCATAGCGCGAGAAACTTCCTGGCCTGAATGCCGCCCTGCGAGAACGTCATGCACCCGCAACCACATGTCCAAGTTGTCGCCCAAATA
>JBAZBG010000189.1:0-5372 GCA_041671585.1 Arenimonas sp.
CCGCCAGGTAGGACGCGTTCCACTTCACGGCGTTCTTGGTGTCGAACGGCAGGATCGTGTTGATGATGTTGTTGGTGTTCTTGCTCGTGTCCAGGTTGCCGCGTTCGCTGGAGGATTCCAGCGGCAGGTCGTCGACGGTGAAGTCCACGTGGCGTTCCACGCTGTACACGTCGGCATCGTAGTAGGTTTTCTTGTTGTCGCCGGTGCCCTTGGTGTATTCGCGCGTCTTGATCTCGCCCTTGCCGGCGACGTCGACGCTCGTCTTGCCATCGACGATCATGTACGGCAGGTACACGCCGAGGACGTTCTCGGGGGTGAACTGTTCCTTGAATTCCTTCAGCGCGAACAATCGCCGCTTGTCCACGAACTGGCGGATGCGCGCGACCGCATCATCCTTCTTGATGTGGAAAGGCAGTACCGCGTCGGGCACCGCGCCATTCGCCACCTGCTCATTGATGCCGAAGACATGTCGGCACCAGTGGCAACGCGCGGTCATCGCGTTTTCGGTATTGACCGTGACTTCCGCGCCGCAACCGGTGCACTTGAAGCTCATCAGGTGGGCGGCGTCGGCGGCGATGTCCCGCGCACCGGAGGCGATGACCGTGCCCTCGAGACTGTCGTGCCCCTCTCCGAAGCCGAATTCCTCCTCGACCCGCTCGCCATGCCATTCATGGCGGCAGTACTGGCAGACCAGCAGGTCGGTGCCGTGCTTGTGCCGAATATCGGTCGCGCCGCATTTCGGGCAGCGGTTCAGGCCGTCCTTCAGTTCGGCGGCGGACGTATCGATGGCGACCGGATCCGGCGCTTCCAGTTCTTCGCGGATCGGGCCGGGCAGCGTGGCCGGGTCGATCGGCGAACTGCCTGGCGCCGGCGGCACATCCTGCGGTGACCCCGGACCGGTGTAGGGCGGTACCGGGGGCGGACTATTGGTGTTCGACATGGCGGATGCCCGGTTGGCGGATCGAACCCAGCACGTTACAGACCCAGCACTTTGGCTTTGAGCGCGTCGAAATCGGCCTGCGTGATCAGGCCGAGATCGAGCATCTCCTTGGCCTTTTTCAGTTTGGCGATCGGATCCTCCGCCGCAGGCGCGGCCGGCGCAACCGGCTGCTGCAAGCCGGCGAGGCCGCCGGCCATTCCCGAGGCCATGCCAATGCCCACGAGGCCCGCCGCACCGCTGTGTTCGCCCGCCGATTGCATGCCCGCCGCGACGCTGGCCTGCAAATTGACATTGCCACGCGAACCGGCCAGCGCGTCGGCGCGCTGCACGGTCTTGAGCAGTTCCCGCGTGTTCGCGTCGTATTCGATCGACACGATGGCGGTCTTGACGATGGCCAGACCGCGATCGGACTTCCACTGGTAGCCGTTCTCCACCGCAGCGGACAGGCTCTTGGCAAAGCCGACGGAATCCTGCTGCAGCTTGGTGATGCGATTGCCCTTGCCTGCATCGTTCGTGTACAGGCTGAAGGCCTGCGCCAGCGAGCCGACCACTTCGTTGAAGAGTTGGCTGGCGGCGGCATTGTCCATGTCGGTGAAATCGAAGACCTCGCCGGTCTGCAGGTACTTGGCCGGCACGAAGTGCTTCACGAACAGGATCGGATCGACGATCTTCAGCGTGTAGGAGCCGCGCGTCACGGCGCCGACCTGGGTGTTGAGGAAGCCGTCGTCCCAGTAGATTTCCGATTGCGTACCGAAGCGGTTGTCCGGCAATTCCTTCAGCGAAACGAAGAAGGCCGCCTGCTGCGAGCCCGGCTGGCCGCCAAACTTGAAACGCTCCCAGCTTTGCTTGATCAGCGAATCGACGAGGCCATCGCCCACGAAGATCGACTTCGAGTTGAGGTCATCGGATCGCCATTCGTAACCGCCGGGCTCGGCCGCGAAGCCGGTGATGGCGCCATCCTGGAACAGCAGCAACCCATAACCTTCGGGAACGACGATCTTCGAACCATTGGTGATGATGTTCGAGGAACCTTTCGTATTCGAACCGCGACCGGCGTTGGTGCCGCGCGGCACCGCGGCGAACAGCGCCGCCGTCGAAGACAGACCGTCCGGGACGGTGTAGAAGTCCTTCCACTGGTCGGCGAGCATGCCGCCAACTGCGCCCGCAACCGATTGAATAAGTCCCATCTCATCTCTCCGCGATTTCGTTGCCGGGCACCAACTGTGCCCAGCAAACTATACGTCCTAACCGGCGGCACCAGGTCACCGTCCAAAGTGACCCCGACTTTCGGCACTCCGCCTGGGGGTGCCGGGCGGCGTAAGTCTGTTGCGATTGATAGCTGGCACACTGCCGGCATGCGCCAACGTCCCCCCACCATCGATGGACTCGCTGCCAGCACGCTGCAATTGCCGCCGGGGGCGTGGCCGACGGTGCTCGATTGCCTGTGCGAGCGGTTCCCGGCGGTGGCGCGGGTGCAATGGCTGGAGCGTATGGCGCGAGGGCGGGTCGTGGACAGCGATGGGCGGCGGTTGACGCCGGAAACGCCGTATCGGGTCGGGCTTGAAGTCCATTACTACCGCGAAGTTTCCGACGAACCGCCGATCCCGTTCCATGAAGTCGTGCTGTGTGCCGATGCCGATTTGCTGGTGGCGGACAAGCCGCACTTCCTGCCGGTCATGCCGGTCGGTGCCCATGTTCATGAAACCTTGCTGGGTCGGCTGATCCGCCGAACCGGCAACCAGGCGCTGGCGCCACTGCACCGGCTCGATCGCGACACTGCCGGATTGGTGTTGTTCTCGACCAACCCGCACAGCCGCGCGCGTTACCAGGCGCTGTTTCGCGAGCGACGGATCGAGAAAAGCTACGAGGCGATTGCACCGGCGTTGCCGAACGTCGAATTTCCCTGCACCCGCGCCAGCCGGATGGTCGCCGGCGAACCGTTTTTCCGCATGCAGGAGATCGAAGGTCCGGCGAACAGCGAAACCCGGATCGACGTTATCGCGCGCGGCGATGGGTTCTGGCGTTATGCATTGACGCCCGTCACCGGCCGCAAGCACCAGTTGCGCGTGCACATGGCCGCGCTGGGGGCGCCGATCGCCAACGATGCGATGTATCCGTCACTGCTCCACCGCGCCGCAGGCGACTACATGGCGCCATTGCAATTGCTGGCGAGGCGGCTGTCATTCATCGATCCGCTCACTGGCGTCGAGCGCAGGTTCTGCAGCAGTTTCCTGCTCCAGGCCTGATCGATTGACGCCGCGGCTTGGAGCCGCCTTGCCCGCCTTTACCACCTTGGGTTGAGTGCATCGATGATCGCAGGGTCCTGCGTCAGCACGGCCCCTGGCTGGCCTTTCTTGTCCACGTTGGCCGCAATGACGCTACTCCACTCGGGGTCGTTCTTTGCGGGGCCACCCGGCATCAGGAAGCGGTGGTTTGCGATGAAGTACCCCCAGTTCTCTGCATTCTGGAGCGCCTCTCCATACCTCGCGGGGTCGCTTGCCAGCTCGAGAGCTCGGTGCTTATAACAGGGCTGGTCGTGAATGGTTTTGTCCTTCGCATTAAGCCCTTTGTGCGCGAGCTCGTGGAGAAGCGTCTGGACACGCTCGCCAGTATTGAACCAGCTCAGCGAAAACCACCATCCGAGAAGTATTTTTCGACTCGGGTCGTTTAGATCCGACATTCCAAGGGTCCCTTGGTTTTTGCTTTCAACGTCGACCGCTGCCAGCGCAACGTAGTTGTTGAGCGTATTCAATTCATTCTGGACCGCAAGCGCTGTGCTGCGGGCGCCGAACCACTTCGTTCGCAGCTCGGCATTCGGGTTTGCCGTCGCAAACGCAATGAGGGCCTCGGCCTCATTGTAAAGTCCCGTCAGGACAGCAAGGTCGATGCGATGAGCGCCCGGGGTTCCTGTGTAGTTTCCAAGCATGGCTGAATTTCCTTATACGCATGGTGTTTGGACGAATGCGAACGCAGTGAAGCGAGCGCGATGGGAGATTGCACATCCGGGCATCGGGCTTGACACAGAACGTGTCAAGCCTGATTCCAGGATGTGCAATCCCAAGGTAGCGTTGCGTCGCTAGGCGGCCACGAGGGGCTTTTTGAACAATGCAAAATCCTCTTTGCATTTGGCGATCGTCTGTTCCATCGTCATCTCAGGATGACCCGCCGTGATGATGTCCTGGTACCTGTCCAGGAAGGTATCGAAGTCCAACTTGTCAATATCCACCGTGGACTTGTACAGGCAAAACGCACTGACTTGCTCCACCTTCGTGGTCAAGCTGCTGGACTTCACAGCCCGACTCCACGCCATGAGGTCAAGCCTGATGAGAGCGACTCCTTCGTTGACAAGGTAGTACTCGGACTTGAGGCTTTCGCTACCCTCCGACTCGCCAAACAGTGCCGTGACCATTTCTGTCAGCAAGCTGGTGACGCCGTTCTGTATGTTGTCCGAGCCGCCCTTGACGAAGCCCTTGATGGCGCCAGAGACAGCGCCGGTTATCTTGGCAGTGTCCGACGATACGTAGGCCCTGGTCTGCATCTTGAACGACTGAATCTTGCTGATCGCGACAGTCTGATCCTGTCCAACTCCGGCGGACCGCAGCTTGTTCTCGATCAGTTGCTGAAAGAACTCGGCCTTTACCGTCGCCAACGCCTCCAGATTATCGAGAAGTTCCTTCGCCTCATCATTCAGCTTTTTCGCTTCATCTGCACCTTTGAACAAATCTCTTATAGCGGCCATCGTAAATCCTCCGTGATGTTTTTATCCCCTGCTGCGACGCCGCCGCGTGGTCGGAGTGAATTCCTTCCAGCAATGCCGTCGTGATCGAGTCTATCGACACTGCGCCGGGGCGCTTTCCGGCCGGCTGTATGTTCCGGCTGTCGGCTCGGGGTGGGCGCTGGGCAACGAGGCTGCCACTTCGTGCCCTATGCAAGCGCCGCTGTACAGATTTAGCTTAGCGATACTTAACTGTACAGCGGCCCGCCGCCCCTGCTGTTTTGCAATTCAATTTTCCGAGGACCGCTGATGACGTCAATTCACGACCGCATTCGACTGGCGCGACGGCAAGCCAGGCTGACTCAGGCCGCGCTTGCCAGGGCAGTGGGGGTGCAGCGCAGCGCTGTTGCGCAATGGGAGAGCGCGACCGGCGTGCGGCCGACCATGGAACATCAGATCAAGATCGCGGTGATTGCCGGCATGCGCGTGGAGTGGCTGGCCACCGGGCGGGGCAAGATGGCCATGGCCGATTCGGCTTACACGGGCGATCAGATCACTGACTTGCAGCTGAGCGAATTTGCCTTGAACGACGACGAGCAACGAATCCTGCGCGCGTTCCGCGCGTTGGATCGTCGGAGCATCAAAGCGGTCGTCACCCTGGCGGAAGCCTTGATTGTCGTGCGCAGACCCAATTCCGGGCAGCACGAATCGGTGTCG
>JBAZBG010000190.1:0-5370 GCA_041671585.1 Arenimonas sp.
TCGACGACACCGCTTCGTTGGTATCGCTTTGAATGGTCTGCACCAGCGTTTCGATTCGTTTGGTCGCGTTCGACGCGCGTTCTGCGAGTCGTTGCACTTCGTCGGCCACGACCGCGAATCCTCGGCCCGCCTCGCCGGCGGACGCCGCCTGAATAGCGGCGTTAAGCGCAAGAATGTTGGTCTGTTCCGCGATGTCGTTAATCAGTTCCACGATCGAGCCGATTTCCTGCGAGCTTTCGCCGAGACGCTTGATTCGTTTCGAGGTTTCCTGAATCTGGTCGCGGATGTTGTCCATGCCCTGAATGGTCTGGCGCACTACTTCGGCGCCTTTCGCGGCGATTTGCACGGACCGGTGGGCCACGTCGGCCGACTCGGCCGAGTTGCGCGACACCTGGTCAATGCTGGTGGCCACGTCTTTAATCTGCGCCGACGCCGAGGTGATCTGCTGCGCCTGGTGTTCCGCGGCTTCGGCCAAGTGCATCGCCGTTGCCTGGGTTTCCTGGGCCGCAGCGGCCACCTGCACAGCGGTCTCGTTAATGGTCGACACCAGGGAGCGCAGCGCCTCGATGGCGAAGTTGATCGAGTCGGCGATCGCGCCGGTGATCTCCTCGGTCACCGTCGCCTTGACCGTCAAGTCGCCTTCAGCGAGCGAGCCCATTTCATCGAGCAGCCGCAGAATGGCTTCCTGGTTGCGCAGGTTGATTTCCTTGGTACTGACCAGCACCTGGGTATCGCGGCGGCGGATGAACATGTACAGGCCGATGATTGCGATGACCGCCAGGGCGCCGGAAACAATCGCCCAAATATTGTTCGGGAACACCTGGTTCAGGCTGGAACCGAAGGTGCCGAACAAGGCCTGCGCGTCTTCGAGCAACACATTGGAATCGCCGGAAATCGACGCCGAAGCCTGTTGCACTTCGAACAGATCGGTGGACGCCTGCAGGATGCTGTCCATCTCCTTGAGCGAATCCGCATACAGCTTGTCGACCGCCGCCACTGCGTCGAGCGCGGCGGTGCTGGTGACGCGATTGACGCCGATTTCAGCGTTGCCGTCTTTCAGGCCGGCCAGCACCTGTCCGAACACCGCGCTATCGCGCGAGAGCGCATCGGCCGCGGTTACGGCGCGATCGCCACCGGCCAGGATTTCCGTGACGCGGCGTGACATGCGGTCGGCCAGCACGATCTGGCGATTGGCCAGGTTGATCTGCGAGGCAGGCGCGCCGCTGTCGGACATGGCCCGCACCACTTCATCGAGTCGTGCCGAAATCTGCGGGATGCGGCCGTTGAAGCTGTTCGCGGTGTCGCTCAAATTGACGATCTGGGTCTCGCTCTTGATGATGCGGTCGGCGTCCTGCGCCATCTTCGTCCAGATCGTGGTCACCTTCTTGAGCGCCGACTGCACGCCCGGCTTCAGCGGGTTGTTCTCGTAACCGGGCACGCCTTCGCCGCCGATGCGCAGCGACTTGACGATGCGATCGATATCGCTCTTGGTGGCCTTGAATTCCTCGAAGGATTCCGCGTTACCGCCCTCGACCGCCTCGCGCGAATATTTCGCCAACTGCTGCGAGAGCACCTGCAATTGCGCGGTCAATGATCGGGCTGAGTTTTCCTGCCCCGCCAGATAGCCCGCGTAGAGGAAGTTGGCCGCGAAGATCAATACGGCTACGACCAGGACTGAGATCCAGAATCGCAGTCCGAAACCGGAGAACCTGCCGCGGAATGAACTGACGTTCGTGCTCATAACTAGACCCACCCTCGAGAGATATGCTTGATGGCCACTACAGCGTGGCCTGCCGGAATTCAGGCGTGCGCGTCAGCGTCTGCATGCTGAACACACCCCAGGACGTGTCGGCCAGGCGATAGACCTGGCTGACCAACTGGCCGTAGCGACCGTCGTTTTCACCAGCCAGTTCGGCCCGGTGCGAATCGTTGAAAGTGCGTTGGCCGAACAACTCGTCGATGATCACCGCGACGTTGCCGCCGGTCTGCCGGACCACCAGCACGCGCTGGCCCTCGTGAACCACTGTGCGCTCGCCCTCCAGGAACTGCTTGAGGTCAACCACCGGCAGCAGCGACCCGCGAACATTGGCCACACCCAGCATCCAAGGCTGCGCCCCGGGCACCGGCGTGACCGGCGGCAGCGACAGGATTTCCATGACTTCGTCGAAGGAAGAGACGAAACGGCGCTGGCCGAGGCGGAAGCCGACGCCGCGCCAGTGTCCCGGCGCCTCGATCGATTCCGGTCGACCGGCGACATGGGCCAGCGAACGCACTTCGTAATCGAGCAGCGTGTCGAAGGAGGAAATGCGCTTCTTGCTGGCGGGCTTGGCCATGGTTCCCTCAGGCCACCGCTACGAACTTGCGGACGGCGGCCAACAGCTCGTCACGCGTGAATGGTTTGGTCAGGTACTGGTCCGAGCCGACGATGCGGCCCCGGGCCTTGTCGAACAAGCCGTCCTTGGACGACAGCATGATGACCGGCGTGCCCTTGAACATCTGGTTGTTCTTGATCAGAGCGCAGGTCTGGTAACCGTCCAGGCGCGGCATCATGATGTCGACGAAAATGATTTGCGGCTGGTGGTCGGCGATCTTGGCCAGGGCCTCGAAACCGTCGGTCGCGGTGACCACATCGCAACCCTCCTTCTTGAGCAGGGTTTCCGCAGTTCTGCGGATGGTCTTCGAGTCGTCGATGACCATCACCCTCAACCCGCTGAGATTGCCTTGTTCCATCAGTCTCCCCAATACACGGCCCGCTTGGCATGCCTGTGTCTAACGATTGGCCACCTAGCTTATATCCCAGCGTAGCGCAAAAGTGTCAAGCGCGAAGCACAATCGCGCAAGTTTCCGTGAACCTCTGCACGTTGTCCCGGCGGCCCTGCTAGGCTAACTGGTAGGACTTGCCTATTGCGGAAACATCATGACTTTGAACGTGGCTGTGGTCATGGACCCGATCGGGGCCATCAAGATCGCCAAGGACACCAGTTTCGCCATGTTGCTCGAAGCCCAGCGACGCGGCCACCATCTCCACTACGTTGCGCCCGGCAGTCTGGGTGTCGCCGGGGGTCGCGCCGTGGCGCGGCTGACCCCGCTGTCGGTGCACGAGGACCCGACCGTCTGGTACGCGCTGGCGGAGCCAAGCACCCGTCCCCTGGCCGAGATGGACGTGGTGCTGATGCGCACCGATCCGCCGGTCGACTCGGCCTACCTGCACGACAGCATCATCCTGGGCATGGCACAGGCCGAGGGCGTGCTGGTGGTCAACGATCCGCAGGGCCTGCGCGACCTGAACGAGAAACTCGCGGCGCTGCTGTTTCCGCAGTGCTGCCCGCCGACGCTGGTCAGCCGCGACATGACGGCCCTGCGCGCCTTCATTGCCGAACACGGGCACTGCGTGCTCAAGCCCCTGGACGGGATGGGTGGGCGATCGATCTTCATGGTCCGGGATGGCGAGCCGAACGCCAACGTGATCCTGGAAACGCTGACCGATTCCGGGCGCCACCTGGCCATGGCGCAGCGCTACCTGCCGGAAATCCGCGACGGCGACAAACGCATCCTGTTGATCGACGGCGAGCCGGTGCCGTACTGCCTGGCGCGCATTCCGCAGGGCGACGAGTTCCGCGGCAACCTCGCCGCCGGCGGGCGCGGCGAGGGCCGGCCGCTGTCCGACCGCGATCGCTGGATCGCCGCCCAGGTCGGCCCGGAGCTGCGTCGCCGGGGCATGCTGTTCGTCGGCCTGGACGTGATCGGCGATTACCTCACCGAGGTCAATGTCACCAGCCCGACCTGCGTGCGGGAACTCGACAAGCAATTCGGGCTCAATATTGCCGGGCAGTTGTTCGATGTCATCGAGGCCCGGCGCGAGAACCGCTATTGATATAAGAGCTACAGAGTTCCCGGCCGAAGCACCGGCCGATCGACCCGCCCCGGTGTTGCAGCGCAAGATCGGCCCGTCCGAGCGCCTGAGCGCGACCCTGGCGTTGTCGCTGATTGCTTTCGGCGTGCTGATCCTGGGCGTCGGCTTCAGCCAGGAGGACGCCGCGCCGGTCGTGCCGACGCTGGACGTGATCCTGACCCAGACCTCGACGCCCGAGCCGCCGAAACAGGCCGACTTCATCGCCCAGTCCAACAACCGCGGCGGCGGCGACCGGGACAAGGCCCAGCGGCCACGCGACGACCAGGTCGCCCAGGTGCCGAAGCCGCAGCCCGGAGTCGCCGCCCAACCGCTGACCGCCCAGGCCCCACCGCCGGCCCCAGACCCGAGCCAACGCCTGCTGGCCACGGTGGGCCCCAGTGCCCGCCGGGTGCCGCTGCCGGAAGAGCAACCGACCAGCGACCCGCTGCCCCTGCCCACCGGCCGAGAGCTGATGCAGCAAAGCGCCGAGATGGCGCGCCTGGCCGCCGAGATCGAACGCCGCCAGGAGCTGTACGCCAAACGGCCGAAGCGCAAGTTCATTTCGGCGAGCACGCAGCAATACGAATACGCCGCGTACATGCGCACCTGGGTGCAGAAGGTCGAGCGCATCGGCAACTTGAATTACCCCGAGCAGGCACGCAAGCAGGGATTGAGCGGGCGGCTGATCATGACCGTATCGGTCGCCCGCAACGGCGATGTCAAGGGCGTGATCATCAACAAGTCCAGCGGCAAGAAGCTGCTCGACGACGCCGCCGTCAAAGTGGTGCAGCTGGCCAGTCCCTTCGCGCCCTTGCCGGCGACCAGCGAGGACATCGACATCCTCGACATCACCCGCACCTGGGACTACAAGAACGGCTTCGTGGACAGCGAGTAGGTCCACGCTGCACTTTGGAACCGTCGCAAACACACGCCGCAAATTGAGACCGCCGCAATCGCCGCGCTGCAGGTGGGGAATCCGCTCTTCGGCCGTCGGGGCTGTCCCTGCTCCCACGGCCGCGCCGGCCATCCCTGGCCGGCTCGTCGCGAATCCCCCACCTACAGCACGGCTCGCATCTGTCTGAGGGGAGCCGTAGGGAAAGGCAGAGTCAACCTCAAGCTCAACGAGAGAGCACACGCATCTCGAACGAACGAGCGATGCAAGTTCAGTGTGGACGTCGGACTCGGGGAGTGATTGCGACAAGCCGGCCAGGGATGGCCGGCGCGGGCATGGAAACAGGATGTTTCCCCTGCCCGAAAAGCAATCACTCCCCGGGTCCGGCGGCCACTGCGAGAAACTTCTGGAACTACGCTTCGGCGAAACACGCAACTCCGGCCGAGCCGAACTGGCATCAGTCAGCTCTCGAGCACCGCCTGCAGCACCGCCATGCGCACCGCCACCCCATTGCTGACCTGATCCAGGATCACCGATTGCGGACCATCGGCGACTTCGCCGGCAATCTCGACACCGCGATTCATCG
>JBAZBG010000191.1:0-5368 GCA_041671585.1 Arenimonas sp.
GGTTGCCCAGATCGACGATCAGGCCGGACTCCTCCGCCACCGGGATGAACTGATCCGGAAAGATCATGCTCTGTCCGGGCGGCTGCCAACGAATGAGCGCTTCAAAGCCGGTCAGCTTGCGGCCACGGATATCGATCAGCGGTTGGTAGAAGGGCAGGAATTCCCGCGCCTCCAGGGCGCGATGCATCCTCCCCTCGATGCTCAGGCGCTCGCGCGCGGATTCCATCATTCCCGCCATGTAGCGCTGGACCTGGTTGCCGCCGCTGCGCTTGGCCGCGTGCAGGGCGATGTTGGCGTGGCCGAGCAGTTCGCTGGCGCTCTCATCGCCGCCCACGTGGAAGGCCACGCCGATGCTCGCGGTCATGCTCAGCGGCGGATCGTGATGGACATGCGGCATGGCAATCGCTTCGAGCACCCGCGTTGTAGTCGCATCCAGCCAGGTTTCTTCCGGAACGTCCTCGGGGCGTATGGCGATCAGCGCGAATTCATCACTGCCGACGCGAGCGAGCAGATCTTCGTTATTGGTGGC
Source organism: Arenimonas sp. (assembly GCA_041671585.1). Taxonomy (GTDB): domain Bacteria; phylum Pseudomonadota; class Gammaproteobacteria; order Xanthomonadales; family Xanthomonadaceae; genus Arenimonas. The sequence goes on from JBAZBG010000191.1 coordinate 530, forward strand.
GGCCAACAGGCGTTCGGCCGTCACCTTGAGCACCAAGTCGCCAAGGTTGTGGCCGATGGTGTCGTTGATACGCTGGAAACGATCCAGGTTTATCAACAGCAATCCGATTTCCCGTTGCTGGGAACGGGCGAAACGCATGTACCGGCCCAGCGAATCCATCAGTGAGGCCCGATTCGGCAACTGCGTCAGATTGTCGTATTGCGCGTAGCGCAAGGCCAGTTGGTGATTGGCTTCGGCGAGCGAATGCGCGCTGGCCAGGCTCTCGTTGAACTCGCGCTCGCGCGCGAGCTTCCGCCGTTGCGTCCGGTGATAACCGAACAGCAGGCCGGCTATCGCCAACCCGTACAGCGCATAGGCTTCCCGGGTCCTCCACATCGGTGGATGGACCAGGATATCGAGTCGCGCCGGCACCTTGCTCCAGACGCCGTCGTTATTGCTGCCGAGGACTTCAAAGCGATAGTTGCCCGCGGCAAGCTTCGCCAGGTTCACCGAATTGCGGTCGGTTTCGACCCAGGCCTCCGATTGCCCGCCGAGCCGGTAGCGAAAGCGGTTCTTGGTCGGTTGGTGGAAGTCCATGACCGCAAACGCGAGCCAGACGTCATTCTCGTTGTGCGTGAGTTCGAGCCGGTCGCGTCGCTGCACGAAGCCGGCACCCAAGGGCTTGCCGGCCACCTCGATATTGCTGATGCGAACCTGCGGGACGTAGGTGTTGCGCGGAATCTCGTCCGGCCGGAACCAGCTGACGCCGTTGACGCCACCGAAATAGTAAGAGCCGTCGGACGCAACCAACTCCGCGCCACCATTGAGTTCGTCGCTGATCAGACCGTCACCGGAATCGAAGTTCTTCACTTTCCCGGTGACCGGGTCCAGCAGGCTCAGACCGCTATTCGTGCTCAGCCAAAGGCGGCCGACCTTGTCCGGCAAGATTCCGTACACGGTATTGTTCGGCAGTCCCTCGGAACTCGTGTACAGCTGGAATCGATTGCGCGCGCTGCGTCGATCCTCGGGACGCATGCGGCCAAGGCCGTTTTGCGTACCGACCCACAGTGTTCCATCGGGGGCTTCGTACAAGCTGCGCACATTGTTGTCGCTGAGCGAACTCGGGTCGTCGGGCTTGTGGGAAAGCAGGGCGGTCACCCCTTTGCCCGGCTCGTAGCGGATCAGCCCGGCACCGCCCCCGCCAAACCAGAGAATTCCATCGGAGTCCACCAGCGATGTGCGCACCGCGGCCGTGGTGCCCAGGGGCATTCGATCATTCGCGGCTATGCGCTCCACGACCTGCGCTGATCCCGGATCCAGCGCCACCAGCTCGTCCAGGGTCGACACCCAGATTCGTCCGTCGGGTCCTTCGCCCAGGTACCACACCCGGTCGGACGAGAAGCGGTCATCCATTCGACCGGGAAATTTGACCGCGGTGAATCGGCCCTGCTGGTCGTCGAACCGATACAGATGACCATCGACGGAACCAACCCAGAATCGCCCGGCGCTGTCGATCAATACGGACTGCAATTGGTTGCCTGCGACATTTCCGGGTCTGGGCGCATACAGCGTGAACCGGGCAGTCGCGGGATCGTAGGCATCCAGGCCGGCGAGGGTCGCCATCCAGATCTTCTTGTCCGAAGCTTCCGCGATATCCCAGACAAAGCTGCTGCGCAGACTGTTCGTGTTGTAGGGAATTGCACTGAGCGTGCGGAAGCGATGCGTGCTCGGATTGAGCTGATTCAGGCTAAGTCCCGCCGTGCCGATCCAGATCAGCCCGGAGCGGTCCTCGAATAGCGACCAGATATCATCGGCCGCCAGGGACCCCGGATTGTCAGGCTCGTTTCGATAGACCTCGAATGCGCCATCGCGATACAGATTGAGGCCGCCACCCGTCTGGCACGCTACCCACAACCGGCCCTCACGGTCGCGCAGGATATCCGTGACGGCATTGCCTCCCAGCGAGCGCGGGTCGGCCGGATCGTGGACGAAACGCGTGAAGCCACGACCTTCGCCTTCCCAACGGCTCAAGCCGGTGTTGGTGCCTATCCACAAGGTGCCATCCGGATCCAGGTGCAATTTCGTGATCGTGTTTCCCGGCAGCGAACGCGGATCCTTCGGGTCGTGCGCAAATATCTGGAGCGACCTGGTGCGCGGATCGAACCGGCGAAGGCCATCATCGGCGCCGATCCAAAGCCTGCCATCGCCGGCCGGAGCAATCACGCGCACGCGCGCCAGGGGCGTTCGTCCTCCGAGGGCGTCCGCATGCATCTCGAGTTTGTCGGTCGCAGGATCGTAGCGATGCAGGCCCTGGATAGTGCCGATCCAGAGCATGCCGTCCGGCGCCTGGTACATGTCGGTGTCGAAAAATTCGCCGGGACGATCGCTGGGCCCAAATAGCCCGCGGGGAAAATGCCGCACCTCCCCGGTGCGCGGATCAAAGCGATCGAGCCAGCCGAGAAAACCGGCTACCCAGAGGTAACCCTCGCGATCCTCGAACAAGTTCGAGACCATGACGCCGGATAACGAATTCGGATTGCGCGGATCCGAAGTAATGGCACGGAATTCGTAGCCGTCGTAAACGTTGACGCCACCGAGCGTGGCGAACCACATCAGGCCGGAACGATCCTGCAGGATGTCGGTGATGGAATTCTGGGTGAGCGCGCCGTTGACCGGCATTCGCTGCACCGGCAACGGCTCGGATCGGGGCGTCGTCGCGACTGCGCTGCCGGCCAGCCCGAGGACCAGCACGAATATCGCGGCAAGGACCAACCGGAGCGGCATGGTTTCCCCTCGGAGAGACTCTGCTCGACACTTATACCACCGCCGGCTGAAACATTTCCTCTCGAACGAATCGGGAACGTGACTGCGCGCGCATTACCGGCAACGGGTGGCAATCTCCATCGGATCGCGAGGTACGGAAAGCCCGCGCTAGCGTCTGGGTAACTGGCCCAACGGATCGACCGGCTTGCCGTTACGCCGGATCTCGAAGTGCAGCATGTCCCGGCTGGCGCCAGTCCGTCCCATTTCGGCGATGACATCGCCCGCCTTTACTCGCGACCCTTCGCCGACCAGGCGGCGTCGATTGTGCGCGTAGGCCGAAAGCCACTCGTCCGAATGCTTGATAATGATCAGCTCGCCATAACCGACCAGGCCCGCACCGGAATACACCACTACGCCATCGGCGGCGGCGGCGACATTCTGACCGGACGCGCCGGCAATGTTGATGCCCTGCCGGGTCTGGTCGCCGCCGACGAAGCGATCGATGACCTGGCCTTGCGCCGGCCAACGCCAGGCTGGGGCGCTAGACACCACCGCGCTTCCGGGTGCCGAGCTCGGCATGGCTGGCGGCGCAGGTGTCGAAGCTGCTGGCGCCGAAGCGGGCGGCGATACCGGCGACGAGGCCGATGGCAATGGCGATGCCGACGCGGTGGCGGGCGATGCGGTCGGCGGCCGCGCGGGCGGCGCGACCGGCAATGTGGACGGTGACGCAACCGGTGGAGACGCTGGCCGCACGGAAGCCGGCGCCGCCCGCGTCGGCGCCGGCGACTGAGTCAAGGCCCTTGGCTGCCCCGCCATTGCTTCCCCGGGCTGCGGTGAACGCAGGCGCAGGCGCTGGCCAACGCTGATGACGTACGACTCGCCGATACCGTTCCAGGCGCCCACATCCTGATACCGGAGGCCGAACCGGAACGAGATTCCGTACAAGGTCTCGCCGGGGCGGACCACATGGATGGCGTTGGCTGGAATCGGTGTTGGTGCGGCGCGCGACGGCGGCCGGCTCGGGCTGCGGACGACGCGTGCGCTCGACGAGGGCTCGGGCGGATAGTCGCGGCGCACGACGCGTGACTGGGCGCAGGCGCCGAGCGTCAGCGCGCAGGCCAGCAGGAACGGCAGGAGTCGTTTCGACAAGGTGGTCATGGCGACGAATTCAAGCATACAACGCCACGCAGCTCATGCGCCGTTACCGCGCATGACCATCCAGGCCACCATGCCGGCGAGCGCGACGAGCGCAATCCAGCCGACCGGCTCGATGTGCCTGCGCAATGCCGCCTCGGCCTTTTCGCCGCCCAGCCGAATGGCCAGCGCGACCAGGAAAACCCGCTTGCCGCGGCCGATGGTGGCGCCGAGGAAAAACGGCAGCAAGGGCATACCAACCGCACCCGAGGCCAGGGTGAAAATCTTGAACGGCACCGGCGTGAAGCCGGCGATCAGCAGCAGCCAGAATCCATTGTCCGCCGCTTGCTGCTTGATGCTCTCGAACTCGCCGCCGTAGCCCGCCTTTTCGATGAAGGGCATCGCCAGATCGATGGCGAAGTAGCCGATCGCATAGCCGATGAACATGCCGAGGATCGAACCCAGCAGGCTCAGGCCCGCGAAAAAAAATCCGCGGCGCGGCTGCGCCAGACACATCGGGACGAGCATGAGTTCCGGCGGCACCGGAAAAAAAATAGCCTCGATGAAACTCAGAAACGTCAGCAGCCAGGGAGCGCGCGGATGTTTGGCCCATTGAATAGCGCGCTCGAACAGCGGCTGAAAAATCTTCATTTTGTCGAACTCATCAAATGATTCCAGAAACCAGGGGGACGAATACGACCTTGCCCAGGTCTTCCTGGACCACACCCTCGGCGGTCTTGCGAATGCGCAACAGCGATTGCGACAGGGCGCCGCCTACCGGCGCGACCAACGAACCGCCCTCGCCCAGCTGATCGAGCAGGTTTGGGTCGAGAGCGGCGCCGGCCGCGGTGACGATGATGGCATCGAATGGCGCGTGCTCGGGCCAACCCAGACGGCCATCGTCATGTTTGGTGCGCAGATTCAGACCCATGTTGCGGAAACGCCGGCGCGCGACGCGCAGCA
>JBAZBG010000192.1:0-5367 GCA_041671585.1 Arenimonas sp.
CTGCCGGTGGCTTTGTAGAGCAGCTTGGTCTCGTCGGTGCGCAGGTTGTACAGGTAGAAATTTTCCTGCAGGGTAAGCTGGTTCAACTGCGAGATGATGACGTTATCGGGGTCCAGCGGCAGGGTGTGGACCAGGCTGGCGGAGCCGGCCAATTCCAGGCAACGCTGCGTTTCCTCGCTGACGCCAACTCGACGCGCGTTGTCAGCGAAGGCCTCGCTGAATTTCTTGTGCGCGGTATCGGTCAGGTAAGCCTTGCTGACGAAGGTCTTGGTCGAACCGGTCGACTTGCCCTCGCCGCAGCCGCCGAGTGCGCCGGTCCACTCCTGGCGCGCGAACACCAGCACGCGGTCGGCCTTCATCGCGCCGGCGGCGATGAACTTCATTTTTTCGCCGGACGGGGTGATGACCGGGCCGGCATCGAGCTTGGCCAGGTTCCAGGTCGCCAGCGCGGTGTCCTGGAAATTGGAGCCGGGAGCGGCAACCAGCGCCACCAGGTTCTTGCCGTCGGCGCTCATGGATACCGACTGGATCTCTGGCACGCGAGCGATTGACTCGATGCTGATCGGCTCGCGCGCGGACGCCGCTGCGCTTGCCATCAGGCAGGCCGCCAGCAACAGCTTCTTGCAGTTCACGGACATGTTGCTTGTGCTCCCTTGCTTTGGGTTGAGGATGTGGAAGTACCGAGGACTTGCGCTTCGACCACTCGCCGGCACTCAATTCGGCGTCAGGAATTGCCGGACCGATGCTGATCGGCGTGCGGCGGGGACGGCGCAGCTTAACAGCCGGGCAATCGCCGCAGCCACTGCATCGATGTGGTGCTTATTTGCCGCCTGTGGGCAGTCTTTCGTGCCCAGTCCAGCGGCTCGTAGCGCTACCGCAATGCGACCGGGAGCGAACAAGGCCAGCACGCGGTACTGCATGGGGCCAGATCCTGCGCGTGCGTGAGGGCATTGTATGCAATGCTGCAGCAACCCCGTGGGTGGCGCGAGCATGACTCGGGTGGCACGGCAACCCGCCCACGCCCACCGGGATGATCACAATGCCTGCTCGCAGCGAACCCTTGTTTGGCCGCACGCGTTTTTTGCCGCAGTTCACAGCGTTCGCGTTGGCGGCACTGTCGCTATCCGGCGCCGCCCATGCCGGCACGGTGACCGCACCGAGTGGCGGCACGCATTCGGCGACAGCCCCGCTGATGGTGCAATGGAACGGGATAGGAATGGCCAACGGCGTCGCCGCGCCGGTGAACATCGAACTGACCGTAGTCAGCCAGACCGGTGGCGTGATCTCCGTGCCCATGGGCCAGAACATCGCCAACACCGGACAGCATGTGATCGCGCCGGCGTCCTTCCGCGGTTTGATTTGCGGCATCCTGCCGACAGCGATGGCGGCTACGCAAGGATCGGTCTGGGGTATGGCCGCGCCCATCCCCATCAACCAGATGGCGTTTCATGTGGTTGTACGCAGCGCTGCCGCCAATGGCGACCATGCGATGGGCCCCGCTTTCAAGATGAAGTGCCCGCCCAAGTTCAGCTCCACGAACTTGAATCGCGAAACGCTCGGCAGTCGCTGGCCGCGTCCCGACGGCCCGATTGCGGGCTGGGCGCGCGTGCAGAAAATCGTGGTGGACAACACCGGCGGGGCCGCGGCGATTCCGCCGAGTTTCGCCATCGGCGGCCTGTGCAGCGGCGGCGCCAGCGGCATGGGTGGTGTTGGCTTAAGCCTGGTGGGTTTGACAGTGCTGCCCGGCCCCGGCCTGTGGCAATCCTTCGGCAACAGCAATGACGCCACTTGCTCGGCGCTCGAGCTGCCACCTGCGCCCATTCCGAATGTTCGCGCTTGCAAGGGCCGCAGCGCTTCCTGGACGGTGAGCGTGGTACCCACGCAAGTTTCCCGCGGCTCAGGTTCCACCGATATCACCGTCACCAATACGCTGGCCTGCGATGAAGCGGCGGCTACCGGTTCGCTGACCATCATCAAGCGCGTGGTCAACGAGGCAGGCATCCCGCCGCCGGACATCAACTTCCTCATCGATGTGACCTGCGACCAAGGCGGGCCGGCCACGACGGTCAAGCTCAATCGCGAAAATGGCTATCGCGAGACCATCGACGGTATCGCCATCGACAGCAGTTGCACGGTCAGCGAACAGGCGCCCGAGCTGCCGCCGGATCTGGAGCGGCGCGGCTGCCGCTGGGAGACAAGCTATCCCGACGACCGGCGCGTGCCGATCACCGGACGCGAGCCTGCCCGGCTCACGGTGGTCAATCGCTGGTTCTGCAAATAGCATCGGCACGACAAGAAAACCCCGCCGAAGCGGGGTTTTCCGCGAATCTGTGCCCATGGCAGGCGGCGCAACCTGCGCGTGGCTGATTACCTGGGAGAGTAGACGGCCAGTTCATTGTAATTCACGCCCGGCCCGGTCACGGTAATCTCAATCACTCGAATTCCGCTGACCTCCGCGGCGGCGAGCTCCATGGACAGAAATCCGTTCTGGGTTGGAATCTGTAGACTCGCCTTTCCGGATGCGTCGAAGCTGCCGGACACGCGATAGATCGCGCCACCGATGACGATCATTCCGGAAAAGTTCCCTTGCCTGGTCACCAGGAGTTGGCTCGTCCGGACCCCGACGCCAACCGCTGAAGCCGGGGCGACGATGTATCTGCCGGCAAGAATGTCGGCCAAGGCAATCTCGGTCTGCATCTTGCTGATGTAGATTCCGGCCATGCTCGCCCCGGAAACCGGCTCGAGCATTCCCGCCGTCACTGACAGCCATGACGCGCGGAAGCCTTCGCGTTCGATACCGAGCGACGAAATCTTCGAGCCCACGGGTGCCGTCGCGTCCAGGGCCTGTCCGTCCATAGTGGTGTCCAGGAGCGTGGCGATTGCCGAGCCATCGGCCAGGTAGATGCCGTCGATCGGGTTCAGATACTTGTGTTCCACCGGATCAATGGTTCCGTTCCGGGCCTTGAAGGAGGTCATGAAGGTGTTCTGGGGACCGCCGGAAACCGCCACGAAGGAAGTCGAGCGCCACCGCGGTGGCTCTCCATCATCCTCCTCCTCGCTGCCACCCACGCCCGGTGGCTTGCCGGAGAAGTTCCAGTACACGAAATCGGTAAGGTCCCCGCCGGTGCGGGCAACGAGCCGGACGGTCCGGGTTTGGGTATCGGCCACGAAGATTCCCTGGTTCGCAGGCACCGTGACCGGATGGTTATCCCCGACGAAATCGCGGCAATAGGCGAGCATGTCGGCGTTCCCATCGGTCGGGCAATCGAGCCACAGGGTGAGCTGGGCGCTGCCCCATGCACCCCAGAAGGCGACATAGCGACCGTCATAGGACAGCGCTTCGCCAAAGCGGTTGAAGGACGCGCCACTGACGCCCGGCACCGGATCGCCGATACCGGCGATGGTGGTGAGCCATGGGCTCGGAGTCAGCGGGGCAAGATAGACGCCTCCGTAGGTCGGCGCGTCCTCGTTGTCGAAACCGGCAAACACGGCCATCCCGCCCGCCGCGCTCGGGGGCGCCGTTGATCCGAAGGTGACCCCGGAGACTCCCGCCGGAAGATTGGGGATCACCGTGCTGGTATTTGCCAGCAACTGCACCGGGGCGACCCCACCCAGGCTGATCGGGTCACGGAAGAACACGCCGGTCTTGCCTATCCCTGCCTGCGTGTAATTTGCCTTGAACACGATCAGGTCACCGCTTGCCACGGACGGCGATCCGGGAAAGACGTCGAAGCGGGTTGGCGGACTCAGTCCCGGCACCGCCATGTAGGGAAAATAGTTCAGTCCGACGACCGGCGCCGCTGGCGGCGGCACGGCCCCGAGCAAGCCAATACCAGTCATGAGAGCACCGCCCGGATTCAGGAATATCCCGGTCGTGCCCGCCCGGGTGTCGGCACCGTCCAGCAGGTATGTCCACACCGGCTGGGAAGATCCGCGGGTGGCGATGGTTTGCGAGGTCATCGAGATGCGCGGAATGGAGGGAAATTCGTTGAATTGGGCGAGGGTGTTGTTCGGCGCCGGCACGGCGGTCGTGCGGTCCGCGATTCGGAGCAGCGCGCCGGAGCTGAGCATGTTCCTCGCATAGATGCCGCTGGTTGGATTCGGGCCCTTGCTGCGGGCACGGAAGACCAGATAACCGGCCTCATTCAGGGATGGCTGGTTGTAGCTGTTGAAGACCTTGCCCGGCGAACCCGGGATAACGACCAGATTGTTGACGACCGTGCTCCACTGCACATCCGCAGGCAGCACGTCGGCCGCCACTGCCTCGGTTGTCATCGACAGGGCAGCGACGATAGCCGCGGCCAGTTTCCACGATTGACTCTTGTTTGCGTTCATGACGATTGACCCTTCCTTGGTTCCGCGTTTGTCCGCGGGTTGCCTTGTTTGCAGTGTTGTGCCGGACTCCGCCCCGGGCCTTGACCTGCATCAACGAACTCGCGTCCGCTGCGGCGACAAACGCCGCAGAGAAGCACAAAAAAACCCCGCCGAAGCGGGGTTTTTCGATATTGCGGATCGCGGCTGAAGCCGCTCCCACATGGATCAGAAATCCATGCCGCCCATGCCGCCCATGCCGCCACCGCCGTGGCCGCCGGCCATCGGCTCGTCTTTCTTCGGCGCTTCAGCCACCATCGCTTCGGTGGTGATCATCAGGCCGGCGATCGATGCGGCGTTCTGCAACGCGGTGCGGGTGACCTTGGTCGGGTCCAGGATGCCCATGGCAACCATGTCGCCGTATTCACCGGTCGCGGCGTTGTAGCCGTAGTTGCCGGTGCCCTGCTTGACGTTGTTCAACACCACCGACGGCTCTTCGCCGCAGTTGGTGACGATCTCGCGCAGCGGGGCTTCCATGGCGCGCAGCGCAATGGCGATGCCGTGGGTCTGGTCTTCGTTGCTGCCCTTGAGCTTGCCGACTGCGGCCAGCGCACGGATCAGCGCAACGCCGCCGCCCGGAACCACGCCTTCTTCCACTGCGGCGCGGGTAGCGTGCAGGGCGTCTTCGACGCGGGCCTTCTTTTCCTTCATTTCGATTTCGGTCGATGCGCCGACCTTGATCACGGCCACGCCGCCAGCGAGCTTGGCAACGCGTTCCTGCAGCTTCTCTTTGTCGTAGTCCGAAGAGGTTTCTTCGATCTGCGCCTTGATCTGCTTGATGCGCGACTGGATGCCGTCGGCAACGCCGGCGCCGTCGATGATGGTGGTGTTTTCCTTGGTGACCTGGATCTTCTTGGCGCGGCCGAGATCCTTGATCGTGGCCTTGTCCAACGCCAGGCCGACTTCCTCGGAAATCACCGTGCCGCCGGTCAGGATGGCCATGTCTTCGAGCATCGCCTTGCGACGGTCGCCGAAGCCCGGGGCCTTGACGGCGCA
>JBAZBG010000193.1:0-5366 GCA_041671585.1 Arenimonas sp.
GTACGTTTTCCTGCTGGTCCAGATGATCGCGCACGGCGTGGTCGCGTCCGGATAGCGGCCGCAGTCGCGCGTCCCAGTGCGGATTGGGCAGGCAACGCGCATCGAAAACGAAATCGGCATCGCCGGGAACGCCGTTCTTGTAAGCGAACGATTCGAACAACAGCGAAACCCGGGGCGTCAGGCCGGGCTCAAGGCGGCTGAGCACGGCCTTGCGCAGCTGATGCACGTTGAGCTCGGTGGTGTCGATGAGGTAATCGGCCAGCGCGCGCAAAGGGCGCAGGCGTTCGCGTTCCAATGCGATGGCATCGGACAGGGCCAGACCCTGGTGCGAGAGCGGATGCCTGCGGCGGGTTTCCGAATAGCGTTTGACCAGGGCTTCGTCGCTGGTATCGAAGAACACCAGGCGATGGTCGTAGCCCAGGCTGGCCACGGCCGACAACCAGTCGCCGATACGCGAAAGGTCCGACGCCAGGTTGCGCACGTCGATGCTGACTGCCAATTGCGAGCGCCTGGATTCCTCGTGCGACACGCTCTGCACGAAAGACGTCAGCAATTCCGCCGGCAGGTTGTCCACGCAGTAGTAGTCCATGTCCTCAAGCGTGCGCAGTGCGACGCTCTTGCCCGAACCGGACAATCCGCTGACCACGATCAGCATGGGTCCCGAGCCTGGAGTCATCGGCGCCTGCTCACGATTCCTGGCTCAACGAGAGCAGGCTGGCATGCCGGGCCAGGAACGCGGCCGCCGGGTCCAGCCCTTTGGCGCGCAGCATGTGCAGGCGCACCGCGGCTTCCGTCAGCACCGCCAGGTTGCGTCCCGCGGCGACCGGCAGCTGAAACACCGGAACGTCCAGATCCAGCACCCGGCTCGGCGCGGGCGCCTCTCCGGTCAAGCGCGACATCGCTTCCGAATTTCCATCGGAAGCCTTGATCAGTTGCACGATCAGGCGCAGGTACTTGTTTCGTTTCACCGCGGTGTCGCCGAACATCTGGCGAATGTTCATCACCCCCAGTCCGCGGACCTCGAGCATGTCCTGCAGCATTTCCGGGCAGGTACCGTCGAGCACATCGGGCGCAATCTGGGTGAATTCCGGCGCATCGTCGGCGACCAGCCGGTGGCCGCGCGAAATCAGCTCCAGCGCCAGTTCGCTCTTGCCCGCGCCGGAGTCGCCGGTGATCAGCACGCCGATGGAAAAAATCTCCATGAACACGCCATGCAGGCTGACCCGCGGCGCCAGGGCGAGCGCCATGTGGTACTGCAGCAAATTGAGCAACTCGTAGCCGCGTTTGGACGAAACCCAGACGGCCGTGCCGGTTTCCTCGGCGATGCTGCGCAGATCCGGCGGACAGTTCTGGTTCTGGCTGATAACCAGCGCCATCGGCTGGTTGCCCATGATCTTTTCCAGCGCCTCCCAGCGCTGCCGCGCATCCAGGGTGTCCAGCCACGCCAGCTCGGCCGAGCCGACGATCTGCACTTTGTTTGGGTGGATGACATTCAGGTAGCCGGCCAGCGACGGCCGGCGCGTCATCTGTTCCCCGCGCTCCAGCGTGCGCTCGCCGCCGCGTTGGCCGGTGGTGATCCAGCGCAGTCCGAGTCGCTCTTGCAGCTGATCGAAGAGTTCGCGGGCGCTGATCCGATTGCGCATGGGGGCCGGGGTCGCGGATCAGCCAAAGCTGTCCGATCGGGCGGCGGACTCGCCGCGGTGGTGATTCTTGACCTTTTCCTTCTGCTTGATCACCAGACGATCGAGCTTGTCGGCGAGCAGGTCGATCGCCGCATACATGTCCGTCGCCAGGGAATCGGCGAACAGCGTCTTGCCGGGAGTGTGAATGGTGGCCTCTGCCTTGTGTTCGAGTTTGTCGACCGAGAGGATCATGCGTGTCTCCAGATGCTGTTCGAAATGCTTGGCCAGGCGTCCGAGTTTTTCTTGCGCGTAGTCGCGAAGGGCCGAAGTGATTTCCATCTGATGACCGCTGATATCGATGCGCATATCTAACTCCTGTCGTCATTGCGACTGCAAAAAACGGGACTCGCCGGGTCGTTGCCAGCGTCGGAAAATTGCGGGTTTGGTCTTGGTCCCCGGAGCCGTGCGGCGAGCTTGGCGCCCACGGAAAGGGGATTCGCTTCGTGGGCCCTCGCTATAGTCGTTGCCGCTCGGTGGATGAGGGGATATTCATCGCTTCCCGGTACTTTGCCACAGTTCGCCGGGCGACGGGGATGCCTTCAGTCTTGAGCAATTCAGCCAGTTTTGCATCGGACAGGGGCGCTCGCGGGTTCTCGTTTTCGATCAGGCCGCGCAACATGGCCTGGATGGCGGTGGCCGAGGCCCCACCGCCGGCGTCGGTGGCGATTCCCGAACCGAAGAAATACTTGAACTCGAAAGTGCCGCGCGGGGTACGCAGGTATTTTCGGGTGGTGGCGCGGGAGATGGTCGATTCGTGCAGGCCCAGTTCATCGGCCACTTCACGTAGCGTCAGCGGGCGCATCGCCTGCGGGCCGTGTTCCAGGAAGCCGCTTTGCTGGCGCACGATCGAGCGCGCCACGCGCAGCAGCGTGTCGGCGCGGGTTTCCAGGCTCTTGATCAGCCAGCGGGCCTCCTGCAACTGGGCGCGCAGGTAATTGTCGTTCTCGCGGGTGGACTTGCCGATCAATTGTTCATAGTGGCGATTGATGCCGATGCGGGGCTGGCTGCCGCCGTTTGTCGCCACCTTCCACACCCCGGCCTGGCGATAGGCAATGGCATCGGGAACGATGAACTCAGTCTCACTTCCGCCAATCTGCGCGCCCGGCTTGGGGTCGAGGGAGCGCAGCAGGGCGACCGCGGTATCCACTTCGCCGGCCGGCCGCTGCAGCTGGGCCGCCAGCTTGATCGCGCCATGGCGGGCCAGGGCGTCCAGGTGCTGGCTGGCAATCAGCCGGGCCAGGGTCAGGCCGGGTGTGTCCGGGCTGAGCAGGCTGAGCTGGACGCACAGGCACTCGGACAGGCTGCGGGCGCCGATGCCGACCGGATCGAAGCGCTGGATCAGGGTCAGCACGGTTTCGATCTCCGGCTTCGAAGCAGCCAGGTCCGGCAATAGCGCGGCCTGGATGTCCTCGAACGGCGCCAGCAGGTAACCGTCCTCACCGATGGCTTCGATCAAGGCCGCGCCAATCATCAGGTCACGCGCATTCAGATGGCTCAGGCGCAACTGCCAGTTCAGGTGCTCGTGCAGGTCCAGCGGCGCGGCGCGAGCATCTTCGCGATCCTCGCCCTCGATGCCGCTGCCGCTGCCGCTTCCCGCGGGACGGTCATCGTCCCAGCGAAAATCGGGAGTCTCCTCGAAGGCATCGTTCGGCTCAGCCAACGTCTCCGGTGGTCTTGCCTCGTCGACTTCCGGCGCCGAATCGTTGCCCTGGAACGAAGGCGTTTCGGAGTCCTCCTCCTCGCGTTCGAGCAGGGGATTGCTGTCGACGGCATCGTTGATTTCCAACTCGAGCTCGACCGCCGACAGCTGCAACAGTCGGATCGCCAGGCGCAGTTGCGGCGTCAGCGTGAGTTGCTGTCCGAGACGGAGTTGCAGTGTCGGTTTCATGACGTCGACCGTGACGGCATTCGGCAACGGCGACGCTTACAGGCGGAACGATTCGCCGAGGTAGACGCGACGCACATCCGGGTTGGCCAACACGGCTTCAGGGGATCCTTGGGCCAGTACGCTTCCAGCATTGAGGATATACGCCCGGTCGCAGATGCCCAAGGTTTCCCGCACGTTGTGGTCGGTTATCAGCACCCCAATGCCGCGTTGCTTGAGGTGGCGCACGATTTTCTGGATTTCGCCGACCGAGATCGGGTCGACGCCCGCGAATGGTTCGTCGAGCAGGATCAGGCGCGGGTTGGCCGCCAACGCGCGGGCGATCTCGACCCGGCGTCGTTCGCCGCCGGACAGACTGGCGCCCAACTGGCCGGCGACGTGCGCGACCTGAAGTTCTTCGAGCAGGGACTGCAGTTCCGCCTGGCGCGTGTTGGCATTGAGGTCGCTGCGCAGTTCCAGCACCGCCATCAGGTTGTCGGACACGCTCAGTTTGCGGAACACCGACGCTTCCTGCGGCAAGTAGCCGATACCGCGCCGCGCGCGTTCGTGCATCGGCAATGCCGTGATGTCTTCGCCATCCAGGGCGATCTGCCCGGCGTCGGTCGGCACCAGGCCGACGATCATGTAGAAACAGGTGGTCTTGCCGGCGCCATTCGGGCCGAGCAGGCCGACCACCTCTCCGGGACTCAGGTCAAGGCCGAAATCGTGGACGACTTCGCGCGATTTATAGCGCTTGCGCAGACCCCTGGCTGACAGCATCAGTTCGTGCCGCCGGCCGGCTTGTTCTTGGGCATGATGCGCATCTGCACGCGCTTGCCATCGCCGCCGCCGTCGAGACGGCCGCTCTTCAGGTCGTACTTGATGGTTTCACCACGCAAGGTGCCCCGGGGCTGTTCGACCACCACGCCACCGGTGAGCACGACCAGATCGGAGGTGAGGGTGTAAACGATCCGGCTGGCGCGCGCATTCATCGGCTCGCCGGCGTCGGAAAGCTGCTTGAGCGTGGCCGGTGATCCGGTCAGCACGACCTGCTCGATCTCGCCGGCCTTGCGATGGATGACCGCCTTGTCGGCGCCGATGTCCAGCGTGCCCTGGGTGATGCGGACGTTGCCGGTCAGGATCGCGTCGCTGTCGTCGCCCAGCGTGGCATCGGTACGATCGGCTTCGACATCCATCGGCTCATTGCGATCGGTGGACTTGGCCTGGGCCGTGAGTGGCAGCACGGCGGCGAGCAGCAGTGAACTAAGGGCGACGAGGCGCATAGCGTCCTTTGACATTGGCAAGCAATTGGATGTGGTGGGACTGCATGTCGGCCCGCAATCCCGTGCCCCGCAGTATAGAGTCGGCCCGGCTGACGGTCACTTGATCCTGGCTCAGGGCCAGGTCCTGTTTCGGGAATATCTGCAGGCGCGCGGTGCTGAAGCGGGTGCGTTCGCCCAGTGGCGACGGCGGACCCAGCATTTCGACCTTGTCGATCAGGCGGACTTCGACGCCTTTTTCGGCGATCCAGGCGCTGTTGGAGGTCGCCAGCCAGCGACCGCCGTCCTCGTCGGGAAACGAGAACTGGGGCAGCTGCATGGTCAGGCTCTTGCCGTTGCGATCGCGTTCCAGGTGCGGCGACTTGACCGAAAACGATTCGAGGCCATCTTCGTCCAGCGACGTGAGCTCGAAGTTTTCCAGGATGTAGTCGGAACGACTGGCGCTGGCGACGCGTGCCTGCGGCTTCGGCCGCAGCTCCCACACGGCCAGGCCCGCCAGGACGGCGACAGCCAGCAGGCTGGCGGCAATCAGGCGCCTCC
>JBAZBG010000194.1:0-5365 GCA_041671585.1 Arenimonas sp.
GAGGACTCGTAACTGACCAGGGGCTGCGCCGCCAGCTCGGCCAGCGTCGGCGGGTGATCGAGCGCGGCGAGCGTATGCGAGAGCGGTACCAGCACCACTCGCCGCCAGCGATACAGGGGCACGGCAAGGCCGCCTTCGGGCGTTTCTCCCGACGTGCTGATCACTGCGAAATCCGCTTCGCCCCGCGCCAGCTGTTCGAGCACTTCCTTTTCCTCGACCGGGCGCAGATGCACGCTAACCTGCGGAAACGCGCGCTTGATGCCGGCAATCGCCCAGGGCAACACATGACGCGCCTGGGTGTGGGTCGTGGCCAGTACCAGCCGCCCTTCGTGTTCGCCGCGTTCGTTGGCGGCATAGGCGCGGATGTTGCCGGCCTCGTCAAGAATTCGCCGCGAATGCGAGAGCACGCGCTCGCCGGCCGGCGTAATCGCGTCGAGACTGCGGCCCTTGCGCGAGAACAAGAGGAAGCCGAGCTCGTCTTCCAGCAATTTGAGCTGCTTCGACAAACCGGGCTGCGTGGCGTGCACGCGTTCGGCGGCCACCGTGATGTTGAGACCGGAATCGGCGATGGCAACGAGGTAGCGGAGCTGGGTGAGGGTCATGGCATTTTCGAAGCTAGCCGAATGTCGCCGAGGCGTCCAGCCAAACCCGGCCAGGGCTTATGACTGCCCGGCATGTGTCCAGTAGGAGTGTTCATTTCCGCTGGGGCAGGGCAAGGCCTACGGTCGACTCTACCGATTCTGAAAAGCGCGCCCGCCATGACAGCCCCGTTGTTTCCTCTCTTCGTCGACCTGCGCGGACGCAGCGTGCTGGTGGTCGGTGGCGGTCCGGTGGCGGCCCGGAAAGTCGCGGCCCTGCTCGACGCCGGCGCGCAGGTTCGGGTTGGCGCGCCAACGCTGAACATGGCGCTGGCGCAGCTGCTGGAAGCCGGGCGCATTCAACATTCGGTCGGGGAGTTTCAGCCCGACTGGTTGGACGGCGCCTGGCTGGGCATCGCCGCCACCGACGATGCGCAGGTCAACCGCGCCGTCGCCGCGGCCGGCGCTGCACGGCAAATCTGGGTCAATGCGGTCGACGACGCGCGGGCGTCCAGCGTCCACGTGCCGGCACGAATCGAACGCGGCCCGCTGCAACTGGCGATCTCCAGTGGCGGCGGCGCGCCGATGCTCGCCCGTCACCTTCGTGAGCGCCTGGAGACCGAGCTCGATGAGTCACTGGGACCGCTGGCCGAACTGCTGACGCAGGCACGCGCACGGATTCGCGCGCGCTATCCACGCATCGCCGAGCGCAGGCGCTTTTTCGATGAACTCTTGGCTGGTGAGATTCCCGCGCTGTTGCGCCAGGGCCGGCACGCCGAGGCGGGCGACGCGCTCGAAGCGGCGCTGGAAGTCACCCCGAAGCCGCCGAAAACAGGCAGCGTCGCCCTCGTGGGCGCCGGCCCCGGCGACCCCGGATTACTGACGCTACGCGCATTGCGTCTACTCAACCAGGCCGATGTGATCCTGCATGATCGGTTGGTCAGCGCGGAGGTACTGCAGCTGGCCCGTCGCGATGCCGAATTCATCACCGTCGGCAAGCAGGCCGGCGCCGCGCTGACTACGCAGGAACAGATCCACGAGCTCATGCTCGAGCACGCGCGCGCCGGCCGTCGGGTGGTTCGCCTGAAAGGTGGCGACCCGTTCGTCTTCGGTCGCGGCGGCGAGGAGCTGGAATTCCTGCACGCGCACAACATCGCCTTCGAAGTGGTTCCGGGCATCACTGCGGCGCTGGCCTGCGCCGCCTACGCCGGCATCCCGCTGACGCATCGCGATCATGCGCAGTCCGTACGCCTGGTCACCGCGCATTCCAAGGATTCCGTCGACGGCCTGGACTGGCGCTCGCTCGCGGACGAACGGCAGACGCTTGCGGTGTACATGGGCGTAGCCGGCCTCGATCGTGTGCGCGCGCACTTGCTCGCGCACGGACGCGATCCGGCGACGCCGTTTGCATTGGTCGAGAACGGGTCACGTCCGGAACAGCGGGTGATTCTCGGCGCGCTGTCGGAGTTGCCAGAGCGGGCGCGTGCGGAAGACGTGCGCTCGCCTGCGCTGCTGATCATTGGCGAGGTTGCGGGGTTGGCGGAGAGCTTGCATTGGTTCGGGGCGGCGCCGTTGATTTCGGAACCGATGGGTGGCTTGGCCTTTGCGGCGTGACTGATGCGTTTTGGTGGGGTGGGATCGCGGCTGAAGCCGCTCCTACAGGCAATTATATGGGAGGTAAGCTGTGGCTCTTTACGACAGTATTTTGGATACGATTGGGAACACGCCGATTGTCAGGCTGCAGCGGCTGGCGCCGAAGCATGTGAGCTTGTACGCGAAGGTCGAGAGCTTCAATCCTGGCGGTTCGGTCAAGGATCGGCTGGCGTTGGCCATCGTGCTCGACGCCGAACGCAGCGGCGCGCTCAAGCCCGGCCAGACCATCGTCGAAGCGACGTCCGGCAATACCGGCATTGCGTTGGCGCTGGTTGCGGCCGCGCGCGGATACCCGTTCGTTGCGGTGATGACGGAAACGTTCTCGGTGGAACGGCGCAAGCTGATGCGCGCCTATGGCGCGAAAGTGATCCTGACCCCGGCGGCCGAACGCGGCAGCGGCATGGTGCGCAAGGCCGCAGAGTTGGCCGAGCGGCATGGATGGTTCCTGGCGCGACAATTCGAAAACGAAGCCAACCCGGCGTACCACCGCAATACCACCGGCCCCGAGATCCTGCGCGACTTCGCTGGCAAGCGACTGGATTTCTTCGTCAGCGGCTGGGGTACCGGCGGCACCATCACGGGTGCGGGCCAGGTGCTGAAGCTGGCGCGTCCCGATCTGCGGGTCATCGCCTCCGAGCCCGCCGGCGCGGCGCTGCTCAGCGGCAAGGAATGGCAGCCGCACAAAATCCAGGGTTGGACGCCGGACTTCCTGCCGCAAGTCCTCGACCGCGGCATTGCCGACGAGATTCGCCCGATCGACGACGTGACGGCGCGTGACACCGCCCGCCGGCTGGCCAGCGAGGAGGGGCTGTTCGTCGGCCTTTCCGCTGGCGCAACCGTGGCGGCGGCATTGCAGGTCGCCGAGCAGGCGCCGGCCGGTTCGGTGTTGCTGGCGATGTTGCCCGATACCGGCGAGCGCTATCTGTCGACGTTCCTGTTCGAGGGTGTGGCTGAAGGCTCGGACGACGAATGGCTGGCTGTGCTTGAGGAACAGGCACTGGCGTTGTCGGCCTGAAGCGGGGCCTCGCGTGGAGCCCCGCCGCGAGGCGGCGGGCACACGCAGCAGTTACCGGAGACACGATCCGGCAACGCAGCGATAATTACGCATCGACGGGAGATATCGATGCGTGCAATTCTTTTCTGCATCCTGGCGCTGGTGGCGGCGCCGACAGTTGCCGACTCCACCCCGTGCCAGGGTGGCGCAGTCTTCATCGACAACAACGGCAATGGCGCCAGGGATTCCGGAGAGCCGGGCGTGCCGGGCGCGCGCGTTTCCGATGGCGAGCGCATCGTCGTCACCGATTCGGCCGGTGTGTATCAACTGGCCACGGGCTCCGGCCGCACCACCTTCCTGATCAAGCCGGCAGGATTCCGCGTCGCGGCACGCGCCGACGGCCTGCCCGACACCTGGGCGAATGTGCAGGGCGCGACCGGGCCGGCGCTGCGTTACGGCGGCGTCCCGGTTTCGCCGCCAACCTGCAAGGACTTCGCCTTGATTCGCCAATCCGAAGCGCCCACGCCGCAGCTCGAGGTGCTGGTGTTCGGTGATCCGCAACCCAAGTCGCGCCTGGACGTCGACTACTACAAGCGCGATATCGTTGAGCCCGTGCGCGGCAAACACCGCGCGCGCCTGGGCATCAGCCTGGGCGACATCGTCAGCGACGACCTGTCGCTGTATCCGGCGCTCAAGGCAGTCGATGCGACACTCGGTATCCCGTGGTTGCACGCGCCCGGAAACCACGACCTGGATTTCGATGCGGGCAACGATGAGCGCTCGCTCGACAGCTTTCGCCACGCCTTCGGTCCCGACACCTACGCCTGGGAAGAAAGTCTGGCAAATTTCATCGTGCTCGACGACGTGATTTACTTGCCGGGCGAAAGTCCGGCCTACATCGGCGGCCTGCGCGAACAGCAGTTCGCTTTCCTGCAGGCCTATCTTGCCGGCGCGCCGAAGGATCGGCTGCTGGTGTTGTCGCTGCACATTCCCCTGTTCGATGCCACGGCCGGCGTCGAGACGTTCCGCCGCGCAGATCGCGAACGATTGTTCGCGCTGTTGCAGCCGTTTCCGAACGTGCTGGTGCTGAGCGCGCATTCGCACAACCAGCAACATTTCTTTCATGGTCGCGATACCGGCTGGCAGGGCGACAAGCCGCTGCATGAATACAACGTCGGCGCCACCTGCGGCGCGTTCTGGTCCGGCGTCAAGGATGCAGCCGGCATTCCGGTAACGACCATGAGCGACGGCACGCCGAACGGCTATGCCTTGCTCACGGTGAAGCCGGATGCGTTCGACCTGCGCTGGTTCGTGGCGCGCGCCGCGGACGATTACCAGATCCAGCTGTATGCGCCAAGAGTGCTCCGGCGCGGCGCGTATCCGGCGTTTGCTGTCTACGCCAATGTCTTCATGGGCGCGCCGGACACCAAGGTCGAATATCGAATCGACGATGGCCAATGGAAGCCGATGCGTCGCGTGCTGCGCGCCGATCCGTCGCTGGTGGCCGAGAATTTGCGGGACGACCTGGCGGCGACGCTGCGCGGCTATGACCGCTCGCCGGAGGCGGCGTTATCGACGCATCTGTGGCGCGGGCCGTTGGCGACGGATTTGAGCGAGGGCGCGCATCGGGTGGAGGTGCGGGCCGAGCTTGCTGGGTTTGGTGTGGCGCGGGCGAATACGGAGTATCGGCTTGGGCGTGCGAAGCGGTAGGGGTTGGGGTGGGGGTTGGGGTGGTTGAGAATCGCGGCTGAAGCCGCTCCCACAGGGGGGGGGCAGGGTTAGGGGACGATGGTGGCGAAGGATTCTACGCGGTGGTGGCCGTTGCAGGCTTCGCCGGTTCGCGGCAGGGGGTAGTCTTCGATGCGGTCGACCAGCACGGTGTCCATGCCGGCTTCTCGCGCAGCGTCCAGTTCTTCGACGACGTCGGACAGGAACAGGACGTCGGCGCCGCCACGACCCAGCGCCGCGAGGACGTTGCGATAGCTCTGCGCCTCGCGCTTGCCGCCGACCGAGGTATCGAAAAAACCAGTGAACAGGGGCTGCAAATCGCCCGCCGTGGTGTGCGCGAACAAGAGCTTCTGCGCGGCAACGGAACCGGACGAGTACACGTACAGCGAATGTCCCTGTTCGCGCCACGCCT
>JBAZBG010000195.1:0-5316 GCA_041671585.1 Arenimonas sp.
TTCCTGGCCGCTGGCGCCGTGCTGGTGCCGATCGCGGTCGATGAAGAAGGCCTGTGCGTCGAACGCTTGCCGCAGGACGTCCGCATCATCTGCGTCACGCCCTCGCACCAGTCGCCTACCGGGGTGGCCCTGTCGCTGCGTCGACGGATGGCATTGCTCGCCTTCGCCCGCCAACATGGCGCGGTCATACTCGAGGACGACTACGACGGCGAGTTCCGCTTTGGCGGCCGACCCCTGGACGCCCTGCAGACACTGGACCGCGATGGCTTGGTGTTCTACATCGGCACGTTCTCCAAGAGCCTGTTCCCCGCCTTGCGCAAGGGTTTCGTAGTAGCCCCCGCGTGGGCCCGCGACGCGCTGGTCACGGTCAAGCAATGCGCCGATTCGCACTGCGACGCGATCGGTCAATCGATCCTGGCGACCTTCATCCGCCATGGTCATCTGGCCAGGCATGTGCGGCGCATGCACAACATCTATGCGCTGAGACGATCGGCTTTGCTGGACGGCCTGAGTAGCGAGCTCGGCCAATGGCTCGCGCCGATCCCATCGGAAGCCGGGCTGCACCTGGCGGCGCGGATCCGCGAGCCCAGGCACGCCAATGCAATCATCGCGGCGGTACGCAAACACGCGCCGGGCGCGCAATCCACCGCCGAATATGCGCTGGCTCCACTGGAATCGCCCGCGCTTGCGTTCGGTTACGGGGTGATCGATGCCGAAAGGATCAGCGCCGCGCTGGCTGGAATTCGGCGAGAACTACGCGCGCGTAAGCACGATTAACCGCTTCTTCACGATCTGGTTATCCACCATTAACCGCGAAGCTCCCATCCTTGTTGTCCTGCCCCGGAACGGGGTGCAAACAGGAGATCGACATGGCCTATATCGATGGCTTCGTACTCGCGGTACCGACAGCCAACAAGCAGAAATTTCTCGATCATGCCAACGAAGGCGATTCATTGTGCATGGAGTTCGGCGCTATCCGCGTGCTTGAATGTTGGGGCGACGACGTGCCGAAGGGCAAGCAGACAGATTTCCAGCGCGCCGTGCAGGCCAAGGACGACGAAACCGTGGTCTTTTCGTGGATCGAGTGGCCCGACAAGGCAACCCGTGACGCCGGCATGGAAAAGATGATGAAAGACCCGCGCATGAATCCGGAGACGAACCCGATGCCGTTCGACGGCAAGCGCATGATCTTTGGTGGCTTCGTGCCGATCGTCGACCTCAGCTCGCCCGACTATCAGGACAACCTGGCGACACGCGCGGGGCCGACCAAGCGCGAACGCAGCGGCAGGGCGTCACCACACTAACTAACGGAAACGGTCGCGGCGGAGCCCGCCTCGTCGAGCGGCGGGCTCCGCGGTAGCCTGCAGGCTGCGGGGTTATGACGCATTCAGAGGCCGCGCGTAGAGTCGTCTGCAATACCACCAGCAATGGATGGCGCAGACGCCATGAAGCAGATTTGCAGCATCGCCGCCTTGTTTCTGGCGGCCGCACTCAGCTCCGGCGGCGCGTTCGGCGCCGGACCGAAGGCGCGCAGCGCGACCGATCCCGATGCCGCCCAGCTGCGCGCCCGACATGCGCAGCTGGCGTCGCGGCTTGCGCACAACGAATTCGGTCGTCCGCTCGCGCTGGAGTCGAACGAGGCCCCGCGGCAGGTCAGTGGCGATGTCTTTGCGGTGATCGACTCGCCTTTCGCAGTCGTCAGCAAGGCGTTCGCCAGTCCGCGCACCTGGTGCGACGTGTTGATCCTGCATCTCAACACCAAATATTGTCGCGCCGGCGTCGGCGTCGACGCCGACAGTCTGTCGGTGCGGGTCGGCCGCAAGCGTGCCCAGGACCTTGACGACGGCTTCGCGCTGCAGTTCGCGTTCGCCCTCAAGGCCGCGCGCCCAGGCTATCTGGCGGCTCAGGTCACCTCGCCAAGCGGGCCGCTGGGTAGCCGCGATTACCGCATCGACGTGCAGGCCGTGCCCTTGCCCGGCGGCAAGAGTTTCATGCGCCTGCGCTATTCCTATTCATTCGGTGGCGCGGCCCGGTTGGCAACGCAGGGCTATCTGGCGACGAGCGGCAGCGGCAAGGTCGGCTTCACCCGCGTCGCCACCGACGATGGCAAGCACGGCTACGTGCGCGGCCTGCGCGGCGCCGTCGAGCGCAACACGATGCGCTACTACCTGGCCGTGGAATCCTACCTGGACTCCTTGGCACAGCCGCCGGGTCGCCAGTTCACCAGCCGCATCGAGCAGTGGTTCGATGCGACCGAACAGTATCGGCGGCAATTGCACGAAATGGAGCGCGCCGACTATCTGTCGATGAAGCAGCGCGAGTACGCGCGCCAGCAGGCAGTCGCGCTGCAATAGCCATGGGAGCGTGGGCTCGTCAGCGTGGCTCGCTCAAGCGCTGGCCGCCGCGATAATCCGTGGCCGGATTGATGCTGACGGGATTCATCGTCGCCCTCAGCGCGTCCAGGCGCCTGCGCAGGTTGCTGGCGAAACGCTCGGCTGCATCGGGCCGCGTCGTCAGATGCAGCGAGGGCTCGATCATCTCCAGCTCCATCAGCAGGAAGCGCCCGTCCACCATCACTCCGTCGACCCGCACATAGGCATGGTCGGCATGACCGATCGCCGCCGCGGCCGCCAGTACCCGCTGCGCGCTGGCGATGATCGCCGCGTCCGGTTCGATGGCCTCGGCGCTGCCGCCGTAATCGGCCTGCACACGGTAGTCGCCGGTCACCGGACGCTTGATCACCGCGTGACTGTACAGGCCGTCGAAGAACATCACCGACCACTCACCGTCGCTGACGATCTCGGGCACGAACGGTTGCACGAGAAATTCCAGCTCCTGCGGCAGCTGCGACAGCGCGCAGCCGAACGTCTCGTCGCCGACCACGCCTCGCAGCGTATGCCACGCCGCACCGCTTACCGTTGGCTTGACCACGACCTCCCGACCGGACATCGCGGCCAGGGCTTCGGGCAAGGCGAGCGCTGTGGCGATACAGGTGGGAATGATGTCGACGCCATGCGTTTCGAGTTCGAGCAGATAGCGCTTCTCGCTGTTCCAGCGCAGCAACGGCTTGTTGTTGATGGTCGGGATCGGCAGTCGATCCAGCCACTGCATGAACGCCGCGTAGTGCTTGAAATAATCCCAGGTGGTACGCATCAGCACGGCATCGAAGCGCGACCAGTCGATGGTCGGGTCGTTCCAGACGCAGGCGATCGGCTCGATGCCGAGCAGTTTCAGCGAAGTCGCCAGATGGGCATCATCGGGATGGATGCCCGGAATGATCGCCGACGTGGCCAGGGCAAGACGATAAGCGGGTTGGATGGACATTGCAGCGCCTCCAGAGTTGGAGGGCGCACTTGACAGGGTGGATCGAGAACCGAGCGTGGCGGATTTGCATCCGTCGCAGCACCCCTCGGTTTCGACTGCGCGATGACCAGCATGCGCGCAACAGGGTTACATCGAGCACTCGATGCGGGGGCATTGTTTCCGGCCGGCGGCCCGGTGTCAAGAATGCCCGTGAGAGGCCTACGGCTCCTCGTCGGCATTGGCGTAAGTCATCGTGCGACGAAACGGTAGCGCGAGCGCCGCCAGCAGCCTATTGCTCGTTGGGTAGTGCTGCGGGTCGCTGACGCCAAGCGCCGCCGGGGCCCGCTCCGGATGATAGCGAAACGTCCCGAACACCAGGTCCCAGAATGGCGTCAGCACGCCGTAGTTCCCGCCGTCCGCAAGGTCCGCGCTGTGATGGGTACGGTGCAACTCCGTGCCCACCAACAGGTAGTTGATCGGTCCGGCGCTGATCTGGACGTTGAAGTGCGACACCAGTCCCTGCAGGCCCAGGATCACGTTGAACAGAAAGACGGCGTCCTTGCCCACGCCCAGGCCGTAGATCACGCCAATATTCACGGCCATGACAATCGCGAAGTTGATCGGATGGCTGACCACATGCATGAGCAGGTACACGCGCCGCGGCAAGTGGTGTTGCACGTGGGCGCGCCACAGGAAGCGGCCCAACGCTCCGCGGCCCTCATGGCTGAAACGATGCTGCCAGTATTGGAAGAATTCGTAGGTCAGCGCCAGGACCAGCAGCTGGGCGAGAATCGGCCACGGCGAGAGTGCGCCCTGCGAGTTGTCGGCCACGCCGATTGCCAGCCAGCCGGCAGCAAACTTGACCGCGAAACCACCGCCGCCCAGTACGACCGCGTACTTGAGGTCGCGCAAGAAACTGCGCCAGGTCATGCTCCATTCCTTGCGGAACGGAACCAGCCACTCGACCACGAACAACAGGACCAGGCGGCCGAACGCGAACCAGGCGAACGCGCGTTGCAGGTCGCTGCCAGCACGCATGGTCAGGATGGCGGCGACCAGGGTGGCAACCAGCAGCAGCGGGTAGAACCAGTAGCGGACGAATCGCGACATGAGCGGGAACTCGCAGTGGATGACTGCGGATCAGCCTAGGGCCGGCGTCGGGGCGTGACTTTGCAATTCTTGCGGTCGGCGGCAGAAAGCCGCTTCAGATGACCGGCTCGTGCTTGCGTCGTACCTTGATGTATAGTTCGCGCTCGCTCTCGCGATACTCGAACAAGCGGCCATCTTCCGGCAGCTCGATCCGCTCGAACGCCAGTGTCGAGCCGATGGCATAGGGCGAAGGATCGAGTTGCTCGGACTTGAAGCGCAGGATCTCCCGACTCAAGACATCGAGGTCACCCGAGACCCGGAAGCGGGCGTACAGGCCACCCGGCAGCGCAAACGCGCTGGCTTCGTCCAGGCACGGCTCTGATTCGAGCGCCAGATAGTGACGGCAGCTGGCCCGATCTTGATGGAACGGCGCATCGACGAAAATGCCGAGCGCGAAGCATCGCGCATCGCTATTGCGCGGCTGCAGGCGACGGTACGCAAGGCTCAACGCGTCCTCATCCAGGACACAACGCTCGACGCGCAGTTTGCGCGCCGGTAGCCGATGCAATGACAGCGTCGACGAAGGAGCGTCTGTGTTCACCACCAGTCGCTTGTGCTGCCGGTATTCGGATGCCGTTTGCCGGAAGTGCTGCCGGAACGCGCGCGCAAACGTCGCCGCCGAACTGAATCCGCTTTCGATCGCGATCTGCAGCAGTGGCGCATCGGGCAACACGATCATCAGATGCGCTGCATGGTCAAGGCGGATGCGGGTGAGGTAGGCCGCTGGGGTTTCCTGCGTATCCGACTTGAAAAGGCGATGCAGGTGGAACGGCGACAGCCCTACTCTCGCCGCGAGCTCGACCAGTGTCAGTGGTTCCCTGAAGCCCGTCGTGATCAGCAGGATCGCTTGCTCGGTACGAGGAT
>JBAZBG010000196.1:0-5299 GCA_041671585.1 Arenimonas sp.
CTTACTGAACCAGCGTTTTTCCGGCATCGACCGCCTCTACGGCAAGGGCAGCAGCAAGCGACTGTTTGCCAGGCACGTCTGCGTGGTCGGCCTTGGCGGTGTCGGTTCCTGGGCTGTGGAGGCGCTGGCGCGCAGCGGCGTCGGAAAATTGACGCTGATCGATGCCGATGAAGTCTGCCTGTCCAACACCAACCGCCAGCTGCATGCGCTGGATGGGCAGTATGGCCGTGGCAAGGGCGAAGTGCTTGCCGAGCGCTGTATTGCGATCAATCCGCGCATGCAGGTCGAGGTGATTGCCAAGTTTCTGACCCCGGGCAACCTGGCCGAGCTGCTGGATAGGGAGTACGACCTGGTGCTCGATGCCTGCGACAGCTTCCGCAGCAAGGTCGAGCTGATCGCCTGGTGCCGGCGCAGGAAGCTGGCATTGGTCGTGGTCGGTTCCGCGGGCGGCCGCACCGATGTCACCCAGGTGCGCGTCCGCGACCTGTCGCGCACCGAGCACGACGCCCTGCTGGCCCTGGTTCGGAAGAAACTGCGCGCCGAGTTCGGTTTCCCGAAATCCAGGGAGCGCTATTTCAGCGTGCCGGCGGTGTATTCGCTGGAGAACGTCCGCTACCCGCAAGCCGACGGTTCGGTCTGCGGTCAACGCCCGGCACTGGGCCCGGATGCTGCGCTCAAGCTCGACTGCGGCGCCGGGTTGGGGGCCGCCACGCATGTGACCGGCACCTTTGCCTTTGCCGCGGTGGGCAAGGCGCTGGAGCTGTTGCTGCGGGTGCGAGCGGCCGAACCCAGCAGGGCAAGTGCGGAAGCGACTGCTTGAGGTCCCGACATCAGTCAGCCGCCGGTTTCCGGGGGTAACCCGAACAGTCGGAGCGCGTTGCGGCGAGTGGCGTCGGCGACGGCGCCGGTGGTCATGCCACGAAGCTCGGCCGCGATTTCCAGCACCGCCACGATTTGCGCCGGTTCGTTGCGCTGGCCGCGATGAGCGGCGTCCGGCTGGTCGGGCGAATCGGTTTCCAGCAGGAGGAATTCCAGCGGCATGCTGGCGACGATACGGCGCAGCCGTCTTGCGCGCTCGAAAGTCAGCGGCCCGCCGATGCCGATCATGAAGCCCATGCCAAAAAGCTGGCGCGCCTGCTCCTCACTTCCCGAATAACTGTGGATCACCCCGCGCAGGCCGCCCACGCTGCGAAGGGTCGCCGTTACCTCCTCGACTGCACGGCGGGCATGGACCACCACCGGCAGGGAAAAGTCGCGGGCGATCTCCAACTGCCGGCGAAAATAAGTGCGCTGCACGTCGGCGTCCAGCCCCTCGACAAAAAAATCCAGACCGCATTCGCCGACCGCCGCAGGCTTTTCGCGATCGATCCACTCGGGCAATGCCTGCAGGTGTTCGGGCCGGTGCCTGTGCAGGAACATCGGATGCAAACCATAGGCCGGATACAGACCGGGCCGTAGCGCGCAGACGGATTTCAGCTTGGGCCAACCGCCATGCTCGATCGCCGGCACCAATTGCTGGCGCACGCCCGCGGCCTCGGCGCGGGCGATGACCGCCTCGCGATCGCTGTCGAATTCAGGCGCGTCCAGGTGGCTGTGGCTGTCGAAGATGTCGCCGTCCACGTCAGCTATTGCGGCGGCACGTCGATCGGCGGTTTTGGAGCCCGGTCATTCTTCCACTGGGAAAGCAACAGGGCGCCCAGTCCCAGCAGCAGTTCATCCGCGAAGGGGATGAAATCGGGTATCAGCAGGTCCAGCAGGAAAAGCCCGGCCGTGACCAGAAACAGGGTTGGGAAGCGCAGGCGACCGGCAAAGGCGAAAAGCGGGTCGGTCAGGGGATTGGGCATGTAGGGCTCCTTGTCCCGCAAATTAGCATGCGACCCGGTCCAATCGCGGGCGCGGATCGGGAATCGTTCAGCAATCTTCGGCGATCATTCAACTTCTAAACGGCCGAGCCGTGCGTCAAGGAGAATTTCAATGAACAGGAGCGCAACCATCGCGGTTGTCGGCATTCTGGCCGCAGGCGCCGCCGTCGGCGCGTATCGCAGCGGCTTGATCGGACCGCAGTACGCCGAGGTGGTCCGGGCTACGCCGGTGACGGTGAAAGAACCCATCTATGCCGACGTCGTCGACGTTGTGCCCATCACCCAAACCAGCGAAGTGCCGCGGGAGGTCTGCAACGACCAGCAGGTGCAGGTGCGTCAACCGGAACGGTACGGCGACAAGGACGGCATGGTCGCGGGCGCCTTGATCGGCGGCTTGCTCGGCAACCAGGTCGGCAAGGGTGACGGTCGCAAGGCGGCGACCGTTGCTGGCGTGATCGGCGGCGGCCTGGCCGGCCGCGAGATCGACCGCCGCCACGTCGGCGGCCGGACTACGACGCAATCCCAGCGGGTGTGCAGGACGGAAACCCGGCAGCAGTCCTCGGTGATCGGCTATGAGGTGCAGTACCAGCTCGACGGGCGTGTGCTCAGCAAGCGCGTCAGTGAGAAGCCCAGCGACCAGCTGTGGCTGGGCGAGCGGGACAAAGTCATCGGCTATGACGTCGATTGGCGCTACCGGGACCAGACCGGCAGCATCCGCATGGACGAAAAGCCGGGAGACCGTCTGCCGATGCGGGACGGGGCGATCGTGCTCAAGGATGGCGATTCCGGCGCTGATCAGGGTTAGAAATGCGCCGGGCGGGCTAGTCGGGCTAAAATGGCGGTTTACCCCGACTAGCTCTGGCAGGCATTCCCGATGGCCCTCAATCCGACCGATCTGTTCGACGTCCGCTCGCTGCTGTCCGAAGAGGAGCGGATGATCCAGGATTCTGTCGCGCGCTTCACTGACGAGCGGGTCATCCCGATCATCGGCGACTGCTTCGACCAGGGGCGTTTTCCCGAAGAGTTGGTACCGGAAATCGCCGCGATGGGTCTGTTCGGTTCGTCGCTGCCGGAAAAGTACGGCTGTGCCGGGCTGAACTCGGTGAGCTACGGCCTGATCTGCCAGGAACTGGAGCGCGGCGATTCCGGCATCCGCAGCTTCGTGTCGGTGCAAAGCTCGCTGTGCATGTATCCGATCTTCGCCTACGGCTCGGAAGAACAGCGGCAGAAGTACCTGCCGGGCATGGCCCGCGGCGAAATCATCGGTTGCTTCGGACTGACCGAACCGCAGGGCGGTTCCGATCCGGCCAACATGAAGACCAACGCCCGCCGCGACGGCGACGATTGGGTGATCAACGGCGCCAAGATGTGGATCACCAACGGCAACCTCGCCGATGTCGCCATCGTCTGGGCGCAGACCGAGGAAGGCATCCAGGGCTTCCTGGTCGAAAAGGGCACCAAGGGTTTTGCGGCGCAGGTGATCCACAAGAAAATGAGCCTTCGCGCTTCGGTGACATCGGCGCTGTTCTTCGACAACGTGCGCGTGCCCGATAACCAGCGCCTGCCCAACGTCAAGGGACTGAAAGGACCGCTCGGCTGCCTGACCCAGGCGCGCTACGGCATCACCTGGGGTCCGATCGGCGCGGCCATTTCCAGCTACGGCTCGGCGCTGGAATATTCCAAATCGCGCATCCTGTTCAACCGCCCCATCGCCGCCACCCAGGCCGTGCAATTGAAATTGGCCGACATGGCCCGGCGTATCACGCTGGCGCAGCTGTTGTCCCTGCAATTGGGTCGCCTGAAGGATGCCGGCACCATGCAGCCGGCGCAGGTTTCGCTGGCGAAGTGGAACAACGTGCGCATGGCGCTGGATATTTCGCGCGAAGCGCGCGACATCCTCGGTGGCGCCGGCATCACCACCGAGTACCCGCCGATCCGCCATGCGCTGAACCTGGAATCGGTGATCACCTACGAAGGCACGGAGACCGTGCACCAGCTGGTGATCGGTCGCGAAGTGACCGGCATCAACGCGTTCTAGATCGCGTACGCATAATTTTCCGGAGTCGTCATGCCACTGGGCCCCACGCTGGAAACCGAGCGCCTGTTGCTGCGAGTTCCGCAGGCGCAGGACTTCGATGGCTATGCGGCGATGAACGCCGACGAGGAGGCCATGCGCCATATTGGCGGAACGGCGCCGCGAGCAGCGGCCTGGCGCAAGTTCCTGATCATGCCGGGCGCGTGGGCGGTCCAGGGTTTCGCCATGTTCTCGGTGATCGAGAAATCCACCGGACGCTGGATCGGTCAGCTGGGACCCTGGCAGCCTGAAGGCTGGCCGGGCACGGAAGTGGGTTGGGCCTTCGACCGAGCCTCGTGGGGCCGGGGATTTGCCACCGAGGCCGCCGTCGCCGCCATTGACTGGGCCTTCGACGAGTTGGGCTGGCAAGAAGTAATCCATTCGATCAGCCCGGACAATCACGCCTCGCAAGCCCTGGCGCGCCGGCTCGGCTCGCGCAATCGCGGTCCGGGGATATTGCCGGCGCCATTCGAAAACGAACCGGTCGATATCTGGGCGCAGTCGCGCGAACAATGGCGGGCGCGACGCGCCGGTGATTCGTGAACGACGCAGTTACCGTCTATGGAATGAAGGCGTCGGGCAACTGCTTCAAGGTGCGGTTGCTGCTCGAACACCTTGGCCGGACCTATCGGTGGGTGGAAGTGAACAGCGCCGCCGGCGAAACCCGAACCGCCGGCTACCTGGCGAAGAACCCCAATGGCAAGGTGCCGTTGCTGGAGTTGGCGGACGGCCGCACGCTCGCCGAGTCCAATGCCATCCTGTGCTATCTGGCCGAAGGTTCCAAGTACCTGCCAAGCGATCGCTGGCAGCGCGCGCAGGCGCTGCAGTGGATGTTCTTCGAGCAATACAGCCACGAGCCCTACATCGCCGTCGCTCGCTTCATCATGGGCTGGTTGCCGCAAGACCATCCCCGCCGCGCCGAACTGCCGCGCTTGCGCGAACGCGGCTACCAGGCGCTGGATGTCATGGAAAAGCACCTGGGCGCGAACGAATTCTTCGTTGACGGCGCCTACTCGATTGCCGACGTGGCGCTCTATGCCTACACGCATGAAGCGCATTTGGGCGGCTTCGAACTCACAACTTATCCGGCGGTCCAGTCATGGCTCGCGCGGGTCGAATCGCAACCCGGATTTGTCGCGCATCGCTACTGAATGCCGCAAACCGATCAATCCAGAAAGAGATCCCATGTCCGCTGTCCCCACGCTCATCCCGGCCCGCCAGAAAAACGTCAATCGCGCCCAGGTTTGCGACGAGAACTTCACCGAGTTCGTACGCAGCTGGAACGGCAGGCCGGCGCCCAGGCCGCAGCCGGATGCGCCGGTGTTGCCCGGCAGCGCCTGCACCGCGGCTGATTTCCTCCAGC
>JBAZBG010000197.1:0-5287 GCA_041671585.1 Arenimonas sp.
TTGCGCGTCTACATCAGTGGCGGCGGCTGCTCGGGCTTCCAGTACGGATTTACTTTCGACGAAGAACGCAGCGACGACGACCTGGCGCTCGAGCGCGATGGCGTTACGCTGCTGGTCGACCCGTTGAGCTTGCAGTACCTGATGGGCGCCGAAGTGGATTACCGCGAAAGCCTGCAGGGCGCGCAATTCGTCATCCGCAATCCGAACGCCAAAACTACCTGCGGTTGCGGCAGCAGTTTCTCTGCGTGAGCGATACGCCGCGGCAATATGCATTCCAGCACGGCGGCCTTGATCGGGCCGAGCATTTACGCGACGACCCCGAGCGCCTTCAAGAACACTGGTCCGCGGCCCGGCTGCTGATCCTGGACGAGGACGGCCAAGCGCGGTTTTCCGGCAGCGAAGATGCGCCGGAGTTTTTCTTCGGCGGCGACCATTTGGAATCGGCGCCGAGTGGCGCAAGTTTCCTGGGCCTGGATGAAACGACGGTGGCGTGGTTCGCGCTGCCGGCCGCCGCGGCGCCGGTATTGCCACCTTTGACCCTGGACCTGCGTAGCGCCGCGGTCCGTTGGCCGGCGCTGCCGGCCGCGATCTTTGCGCAGGCGCGGGCGCTGCTGCACTGGCAGCAACGCAACCGCTTCTGCGGCAGCTGTGGACAGCCGTTGCAGTTCGTCCGCGGCGGTTTTGTCGCACGCTGCCAGCAGTGTGTGCTTGAGCATTATCCGCGCACCGATCCGGCGATCATCGTCGCGGTCAGCGATGGCGAACGCCTGCTGCTCGGCCGTCAGGCCAGTTGGCCGGAGAAAACCTGGTCGGTGCTGGCCGGCTTCCTGGAACCGGGGGAATCTCTGGAGCAGACCGTGGTGCGCGAGGTGATGGAGGAAGCCGGCGTACTGGTGCGTTCCTGCCGCTACCTGGCCTCGCAACCCTGGCCATTTCCGGCGGCCCTGATGCTCGGCTTCAGCGCCGAAGCCGAGCCGCAGCCGGTCCGCGTCGGCGCTGAATTGCAGGATGCGCGCTGGTTTTCCGCAGCGGAGCTGCGCGCACAAATCGCCGCGGGGGAATTGAAGATTTCGCCACGGCTGTCGATCTCGCGCTGGCTGATCGATGACTGGCTGGCCCGCCACTGATCGGGCCATTTATCGGCGGTTGAACCGGGGAACCCCTTCGGCGGCGACCACAGGTAAAACTTGGGTCTACAATCCAAGCATGTCGCCCGAGCATGTTTCATGGCCCTGACTCTGATCGCCGTCGTGCTTGCCTTGGTGCTCGGGCATGTCGCCCCGGGCCTGATCGGCTTGCGCCGTTACGGATGGTTCGTCAGCTGGCTGCAATGGCTCGGCCGCCTGTTTGGCGGACAGAGCGCGTGGCAGGGGCGCTTCGGCCTGTTGCTTGCGGTCGGCGTGCCGGTGCTGCTGATCGCCGTCGTGCAGTTTCTGTTGAGCGATAAGTTTTACGGGCTGCCACTGTTCGCGTTCGCACTTGCTGCCCTGGTGTACACGTGGGGGCCGCGCGATCTGGACCTGGATGTCGATGCGGTGATCGAAGCGCGCGACGCCGACGCGCGGCGTGTCGCGGCGGCGTCGCTGTTTCCCGAGGGCGGCGAGCCGGTCATCGAAGGGCCCAGCCTGGTCGAAGCGGTGTTCCGCTGCGCCTTGTGGCGTTGGTTCGGCGTGTTGTTCTGGTTCCTGTTGTTGGGGCCGGCCGGAGCCATCCTGTACCGGCTGGTCTCCCTAAGCGCGCAGGGCGAAGCGCAGCGCGTCTTGCCGCCAGCGCAGAGCGAGGCCGCACGTTTGTTCGTCGCGTTGTTGAATTGGCCCGTGGCGCACCTGATGACATTTGGCCTGGCCCTGGCGGCAAACTTCGACGGCGTGCTGGCGGCGTGGCGCGATTGGCATGCCGATGGCGGCGTACGCCTGGACATCGGTTTCCTCGGCGCCGCGGCGCGCGCCAGCGTGGTCTGCGAACTGGCCGAGGAAGACGCCTACGCGATCGACGGCCCGGCGCAGGCGCCGGCGCTACTCGAATTGCGCGATGCCATGAGCCTGGTCTGGCGCGTACTGTTGCTATGGCTCGCCGTCCTGGCCATCTTCGTCGTTGCCGGCTTCGTCAACTAACCACGAAACCCGTGGGAGCGGCTTCAGCCGCGATGCTTCTGGGCGGTGAGTCGAAGAGAACTAGGAGAAGCATCGCGGCTGAAGCCGCTCCTACATGGGCAGGTGAATCAGGGGCGGTTGCCGCGGAGGGCGCGGACTTTTGCTTCGAGCAGGGCGGCGGTGGCTTGCTCGCCTGGAATCGGAACGCCGGCTTCCACCTCGACGGCCGCGCGCAGGCGCCGTGGCACACGCAACCGGCCCAGGCGGCTGTCGCGCTTGCTCCACATGCTCAGCCACATGCCCTTGAGCGCCAGCGGCACCACCGGCACCGGCCGCTGCGCCAGGATGCGTTCGACGCCACCCTTGAATGGCGCGATATCGCCATCGCGCGTTAGCGCGCCCTCCGGGAAGATGCAGACCAGCTCGCCCGCGGCCAGCGCGGCGTCGACTTCGGCGAAGGCCCGCTCCATCAATTCCGGATCTTCCCTGGCGCCGGCAATCGGAATCGCGCGCGCGGCCTTGAAGATCCAGCCCGCGCCCGGCGTCTTGAAGATCTTGTAATACATCACGAAACGGATCGGGCGCGGAATCGCGCCGCTGAGGATCAGCGCGTCCATGTAACTGGCGTGATTGCAGACCAGCAGGGCCGGCCCTTCGTCGGGCACGTTGTCTTCGACCCCGACCACGCGCACGCGGTACATCAGCGCGATGTACATCCAGGCCAGGAAGCGCATGAAGAACTCGGGCACCAGCGAGAAGATCACCGCGGTAACGATCGCGGTGAGCACGCCGGTGGCCAGATAGATCTGCGGCACGTTCCAGCCGCCCACGCGCAGCGCCACCAGGCACAACACCGCGGCGGACACGATGAACAGAGCATTCTGGATGTTGAGCGCGGCAATCACCCGCGACAGTTCGTCCTTCGGCGTGCGGCTCTGCACCAGGGCGAACAGCGGCACCACGTAGAAGCCGGCGAACAAGCCGATGCCGGTCAAGTCGGCCATGATGCGCAAGCTGCCTGGCTGCTGCACAAAACTCGTCAGCGTCAGGCCCGACACCGGCGCCACGCCGCTACGGGCGAAATACAGATCGACGCAGAACGCTGTCATGCCCAGTGCGCCCAGCGGAACCAGACCGATTTCGACCGTGCGCGAAGAAAGCTTTTCGCAAAGCAGCGACCCGATGCCGGTGCCGATCGAAAACAGGGCCAGGCACAGCAGGTAAATGGTCAGGTTGCGGTCGACGCTGCCCAGGTTGAGCGCCGCGTAATTTGGCAGCTGCGCAGTCAGCACCGTGCCGAAGAACCAGAACCAGGAAATGCCGAGGATGGCGTTGCGCACCGCCGGCTGCTTGCGTGCCAGGCGCAATACGGCCAGTGATTCCGCCACCGGAATCCAGCTGACCTTGAGTCCGGGCGCGGCGGCGTCGGCCCGTGGAATGGCGCGGCTGACCAGATGGCCGGTAACCGCCAGCGCGATGACCGCGACCGCGGCGTAGGTGGGGCCAGAGTCGGCATTCATCAGCAGCACAATGCCGGTGATCATGCCGAGCAGGATCGAGATCGAGGTAACCATCTCGATCAGGCCGTTGCCGCCGGTCAGTTCCTCCGGCCGCAACACCTGCGGCAGGATCGAATATTTCACCGGCCCGAACAGCGCCGACTGCAGCCCGGTCAGGAACAGCACGACCAGAAGAATAATCGGCTGGTGCAACACGAATCCGATTGCCGCGATCGACATGATCGCGATTTCCATCGCCGTGGTGATGCGGATCAGCGCGGATTTTTCGTATTTCTCGGCGATCTGGCCGGCCGTGGCCGAGAACAGGAAGTAGGGCAGGATGAACAGCGCTGGCGCCAGGTTCGAATACAGCGCTTTGTGCTCAACGCTCAATCCCATCGCGATGATCAAACCAAGCATCGCGTTGCGGAAAACGTTGTCGTTGAACGCGCCGAGCGCCGCGGTCAGGAAGAACGGCAGGAAGCGCCGCTGGCCGAGTAAGTCGAATTGGTTATGGGCCATGGACGATCCGCCGGTTTAGACCGACGCAGCCTAGCAGGTGCAGCCCCTGCCTTTGTAGGAGCGGCTTCAGCCGCGAATGCCTACCCCGCAGTTGTGGGAGCGGCTTTAGCCGCGAATGCCTACCCCGCAGTTGTGGGAGCGGCTTTAGCCGCGAATGCTCTTCCATATGCAGCGATCGCGGCTGAAGCCGCTCCTACAGGGGATTAAGTGCGTTCGCGGGCGATGGCGCGCCAGCCGATGTCGTGGCGGTGGAACTCGCCGGCCCAGGAAATCTGCGCGGCGGCGGCGTACGCGGCCTGTTGCGCTTCGCGCACCGAATGGCCGAGCGCGCAGGCGCAGAGCACGCGGCCGCCGGCGGTAACTACCTCGCCATCGGCCTGCGCCGTGCCGGCATGGAAAACCTTGCTGTGCGCCGGCAGTGGCGACTCCAGGCCATGGATCGGATCGCCGGTGCGCGGCGTGTCCGGATAATTGGCCGCCGCCATGACCACGCCGAGCGCCGGGCGCGGGTCCCATTCGGCGACCGCGTCATCGAGCCGGCAATCGATCGCCGCGTCGAGCAGGTCCAGCAGATCCGAGCGCAACCGCATCATCACCGGCTGGGTCTCCGGATCGCCAAAACGCACGTTGAATTCGATGACCCTGGGCGCGCCGGAGGCATCGATCATCAGGCCGGCATACAGGAATCCGGTGAATGGATGGCCGTCGGCAATCATGCCGCGCACGGTCGGTTCCACGATCTCACGCATCACGCGCACGTGTACGGCCGGCGTCACCACCGGCGCCGGCGAGTACGCGCCCATGCCGCCGGTGTTGGGTCCCACGTCGCCGTCGGACACGCGTTTGTGGTCCTGGCTGGTGGCCATCGGCAACGCAGTCTGGCCGTCGACCATGGAGATGAAGCTGGCTTCTTCGCCGTCGAGGAATTCCTCGATCACCACGCGCGAACCGGCGGCGCCGAAAACATTGCCGCTGAGCATGTCGCGAATCGCCGCCTCGGCCTCGTCGAGCGTCATCGCCACGATCACGCCCTTGCCGGCGGCCAGGCCGTCGGCCTTGATCACGATCGGCGCGCCAACAGCGCGGACATGATCGATCGCCCGCGTGACGTCGTCGAACACCTCGTAGGTGCCGGTCGGAATCCTGTGCCGGGCGAGAGAATCCTTGGCGAAG
>JBAZBG010000198.1:0-5266 GCA_041671585.1 Arenimonas sp.
GCGCACGGTCGATCAGCCACGCGCACGCCGCGCAGCGCATCGCATCGGTGAGCACGGTGATCTCGCGTCCGCCGGGCGCCTCGCGGCTGTGTTCGGCGAGGACCGAGTTGCTGTCCCAGGCCGAGTAATCCAACGCTTCGGTGCCGACGCGCCCGGCATTCTGGCTGCGGAAATGGTAATAGTCGGATAGGGCGGCCTTGCCGATCCATCGGGCGGCCGCTGCGCACCCACTGCAGCAGAATACCTGCGCTTTGCCGTCCACCATGGCCGTGTGCTGATCGGAGCGTCCTGCCGGAATTGTTTCTCCACAGTGGTAACAGGCCGGGCCGGCGAGCACGTCCACGGCCGTCAATCGCCGACCAGGGCCGGCCCCAGGTAGGAGGCGCGCTGTCCCGCCTCGATCCGGCCGTGCACGCGCCAATGACCGTCGCCGGGCGCGAGCTGTGCGATCCAGTCATGGCTGGCGCGAAGATCGCCGGCGGCGCGCCAGCCGAGCGTCGTCGGCTGCAGTGTCAGCTTGCGATCCAGGGCCGCGTCGGTCGGGTGGCTCAGGCGGAGTACGAGCGCCTGGTCCCGAGCGAATTCTCCATTCACTGGCAACACATCGACGGCGTTCGCCTCCAGGCGCAATACCGCGGAAAGCTTCATCGCCTGTGCGCGTGCGTCCGGACCCAGCTCGGTAACCTGGATCTGCGCCGTGCGCTGCACTTTGTCGCTGACCTGGTCGGCGCCGCCACTGCGCACCGCCGCCACCACCAAGCCGATGCCGGCGATGACCGATACGGCTGGCAGCCCCACCATCAGCCAGACCATGGGTTCACGCAAGGGAGATCGTTCGCTCATCACAGGGGTCCGAAAAAACTGGACGGCACGGATCTTCGTGCCTGCCCATCGAGGGTTTCGACCTTGAAGGTCACAGTCTGCTTGCCGTGCAGCGAATCGGGCGCCGACAAAGACACCGGCAGGCTCAGCACTTCTTCCGCCGCCGCTTCGATCGTGCGCTCGCCGCCAGCCAGGACGATGCCACCCGGTGCCTGCAGCGAAATCCGATAGCGCTGCGGTTTGGCATCCTTGTTGATGATCTTCAGTGTATAGCTGTTCTCTATGCGGCCGTCGCCAACCACGCGGTACAGGGCATTGCGGTCGCGCAGCACTTCGGCGATCAACGGGATGCGATGGCTCACGCCCCAGGCCCAGCCGGCGCACAGCGTCAACAGCAGCAATCCGTAGACGAACACGCGCGGGCGCAGCACCCGCGTCGGCTTGCCGTCGATGGCGTTCTGGGTCGAATAGCGGATCAGTCCGTGCGGGTAGCCGACCTTGTCCATGACCTCGTCGCAGGCATCGATGCAGGCGCCGCAGGCGATGCACTCGTATTGCAGGCCGTTGCGAATATCGATGCCGGTCGGGCAGACCTGCACGCAGATCGTGCAGTCGATGCAGTCGCCAAGCTGGTCGAGCTCGAATTTCGGCAGCGGCGCGACGTCCTTGATGCCGCTGTCGGCGATGGCGGTGCCCCCGCGCGCCTGGACCGCGGCGTCGGCGGCCGTCGGATGTTGCGCGGCGCGAAATACCAGGTCGTAGGCCATGCCCGGATCCAGCAGGCCCCGTGCTCGTTGCAGCACGCTGCCAAGCACCCGTCCGCGCGGCCCGCGCGGCTCGCCGCGCATCGGGTCGTAGGCGATGATCAGGGTGTTGCGGTCGAACATCGCGCTCTGGAAACGCGCGTACGGGCACATGTACTTGCATACCTGCTCGCGCAGGAAGCCGGCATTGCCCCAGGTGGCGAGCGCATAGAACAGCACCCAGAACGTTTCCCAGCCACTCCATTGCCAGGGCGCGCGCGCGCCAAGCTCGGTGATCGGGGTGAAAAAGCCGACGAACGTGAAACCCGTCCACAGCGCAAACACCAGCCAGAGCAGATGTTTGCTCCCCTTGCGCAGCAGCTTGTTCACGCCCCACGGCGCCTTGTCCAGCTTCATGCGGCGATTGCGGTCGCCTTCGGTCCATTGCTCCATCCACAGGAACACTTCGGTCCACACAGTCTGCGGACACGCGTAGCCGCACCACAGCCGCCCGGCGATGGTGGTGAAGAAGAACAGCACCAACGCGGCGATGATCAGCAACAGGGCCAGGAACACAAAGTCCTGCGGCCAGAAGCTCAAGCCGAACACATAGAACTTGCGCGCCGGAAGATCGAACAAAACGGCCTGGCGCCCGTCCCAGCGCAACCACGGGAAGCCGTAGAAGATGCCGAGCAGGACGAATACCGCGACTTTGCGCCACGACTGAAAACGGCCGGACACGTCGCGCGGATAAATCTTGCGCTCGCTCTCGTACAGGCTGTTGCCGCTGCTTTCGAGCAGCTCGATGGCGATTTTCTTGTTCATCGCCGGCTCACCGCTCTGGCGGCAGCGGCTTGTTGAAACGCGCCGCCGGGCGCAGCAGTATCCAGGTGAAAAGGCTGGCGCCCGCAGTCGCGAGCCAGAACATGAAGAAACCGATCGTGTAGCCCAGCTCCCGGGTAATGGACAGCTCCGGGAAAGTCAGGTCGCGCAGCGCGAGCGGATCGACGAAGGCGAAGAAGACCATCGTCGCCACGCCGGCGGAAAAAAAACTCGGCCACACGATCGCACCGATCCGCTGCGCCATGGGGCGCGGCGGATGATCGAACCGGGGCAGGGTGTAGTCGGTCATTGCTTTTCGACACCCAGGGAGTTCGAGATCGACCAGACATAGGCCGCGGCCAGCCGGGCGCGCGTTTCGCCGAGCAGCGCCCGGTGCGCGGGCATCGCGCCGTGGCGACCCTCGGAAATGGTTTTGTAGATGCTCTCGTTGCTGTTGCCGTACAACCAGTAGTCGTCGGTCAGATCGGGCGCGCCCAGTTGCGGGTTGCCTTTGCCGGCCGGGCCGTGGCAAGCCACGCACAAGCCCTCGTACAGGGGTTTGCCGCGCGCCACCATGTAATCGTTTTGCCGCGACTTCCCGGATGCCGACAGCGTGTCGACATACGCCGCGACGTGGTCGACGGCATGTTCGCCGCCCATGCCGCTGAGCACGGTGCCCCAGGGCGGCATCACGCCTTCGCGCCCATCCAGCACGGTTTCCAGCACGCGCTCCGGCGAGCCGCCCCAGTGCCAGATCTTGTCGCTCAGGTTCGGGTAACCGACGGCGCCGCGGGCCGACGAACCATGGCAGGTGGCGCAGGTGTGGCTGAAGATCGAACGGCCCAGGGCCAGCGCTTTGGGATCGCGCGCGAGCGCGTCGATCGGCTGTCCGGCGTAGGGACTGAAAGTTTTCGCCAGCTGGCGATCTTGGGCGGCCTTGTCGGCGTCATGCTCTTTGGCCGATGTCCATTTGGACGTGCCGGCGAAGGCGCCAAGACCGGGATAGTAGATGAGGTAGCCCACGCCAAAAACTACCGTCAGGTAGAACAGGTTTATCCACCAGCGCGGCATTGGCTTGTTGTATTCGGTGAGGTCGCCATCCCAGACATGGCTGGTGTCGGTTGGCGCCGGGTCGCCGGGCCGGCGTTTGCCCGTCCACCACAGCAGCCAGACGCAGCCGCCGATGTTCAGCACCACCAGTGCAATCACGTACCACGACCATCCCGCAGTCATCGCTGATCCTCCGCGGCAAATTCACGTGCATCGTCCAGCGGCAACTGTGCGGCCGCATCGAATTCGTCCTTGCGCTTCGGGCTCCACGCCCAGATCCACGCGCCGACGAACATCACCAGCAGGATTGAAGTAACGATCCCGGAAATCATCTCAGCCACCTCGCGGAGCGTGCTTGCCGAGGCCCTGCAGGTAGGCGACCAGGGCGTCGAGTTCGGTTTTTCCGGCGACTGCTTCGCGGGCGCCGAGGATGTCGTCGTCGGTGTACGGGTCGCCCAGGGTGCGCAGCGCCGCCAACTTCTCGGTGATCAGCGCACCGTCGACCGTGGTCTTGGCCAGCCACGGGAACGCGGGCATGTTCGATTCCGGCACCACGTCGCGCGGATTTTCCAGGTGCACGCGATGCCAGTCGTCGGAATAACGGCCGCCGACGCGCGCCAGGTCGGGACCGGTGCGCTTGCTTCCCCATTGGAACGGGCGGTCATAGACCGATTCGCCGGCCAGCGAATAATGGCCATAGCGCTCGGTTTCGAAGCGGAGCGTGCGCACCATCTGCGAGTGGCAGCTGTAGCAGCCTTCGCGGATATAGACGTCGCGACCGGCCAGTTGCAGCGCCGGGTAGGGCTTCACGCCGGGCAGCGGCTCGATCACTTCCGCCTGGTACATCAGCGGGATGATTTCGGCGAGGCCGCCGAAGGTCAGCACCACCGCGATCAGCACCGCCATCAGGCCGACGTTGGTTTCTATCTTTTCGTGTGAATGGCTCATGGTCGGGCCTCAGGCAATCGCGGAAGCAGCATCGGGCGGCAGCACGGGAACCGACTGGTGCGCCGGCGCTGCCTGCCAGGTGCGGATGACATTCCAGGCCATGATCAGCATGCCGGTCAGCGCCAGCAGGCCGCCGCAGAGCCGGCCCAGGTAGTAGGGATAGGTGGCGTTGAGCGATTCGACGAAGCTGTAGGTGAGCGTGCCGTCGGCATTGGTTGCGCGCCACATCAGGCCCTGCATCACGCCGGCGATCCACATCGAGGAGATGTAGAACACCACGCCGACGGTGTGCAGCCAGAAATGCAGGTCGATCGCCCGGACCGAATACATGCGCGCCTGGCCGAGCAATCGCGGCAGCATCGAATAGATCGAGCCGACAGTGATCATCGCCACCCAGCCCAAGGCGCCGGCATGCACGTGGCCGACGGTCCAGTCGGTGTAGTGCGACAGCGAGTTGACCGTCTTGATCGACATCATCGGCCCTTCGAACGTGCTCATCATGTAGAAGGAGATGGCGACGATCAGGAATTTCAGGATCGGGTCGGTACGCAACTTATGCCAGGCGCCGGACAGGGTCATCATGCCGTTGATCGCGCCGCCCCAACTCGGAGCCAGCAGGATCAGCGAAAAAGCCATGCCGACCGATTGCGCCCAGTCCGGCAACGCGGTGTACATCAGGTGGTGCGGACCGGCCCACATGTAAACAGCGATCAGCGACCAGAAATGCACGATCGACAGCCGGTACGAGTAGACGGGCCGCCCGGCCTGCTTGGGCACGAAGTAATACATCATGCCCAGGAAGCCGGCGGTCAGGAAGAAGCCGACGGCATTGTGGCCGTACCACCACTGCACCATGGCGTCGACCGCCCCGGAGTAGGCCG
>JBAZBG010000199.1:0-5266 GCA_041671585.1 Arenimonas sp.
CTTGGGCGGCTGGCAGGAAGCCGATTTCTTCCGCGCCTTGCGCGAGGGCAAGCGGCCCGATGGCAGCGCCATCGATCCGTTCATGCCCTGGCAGGCGTTCGCGAAAATGAGCGACGATGAAATCGCCTCGCTATGGGCTTACCTGCAGACGGTCCCGCCGGTGGCATCGAAGAAGAAAGGCTAGCTCAATCCCACTCGTACAGGGTCCAGTACACCGGCGAGACATCGTTGCGCTCGGCATCGGAACGGTCGAGCCGGCCATTGCGGTCGTCGTCGTACAGGTAGTACGGCTTGCCGCGGGTCGGCGTGACCTTGACCATGTAGATCTGGCCGTTCTGGCGATATTCCTCGACCACATCGCCGCTTTCCGTGGCCCGGATGGTGACCGTCGGCGCCGCTTCTTCGGACGCGGGAGGCGGCAGTTTTTCCGGAATCGGAACGTCCTTCGGCGCCGTGGCCACGGCCTGGGTGGACGCGCACAGGATGAGTAACAAGGTGGCGGGCAACAGTTTCATGACTACTCCGATGATCGTGCCCAAGCATGGCAAATGCGGGGTTCAGCCTCAAGCAGACAGTATGCGCCGGGCACTGGCCCGGCGCTGAATGTGCCAATGAAACCGGCTCTGCCCTGAATGCGCGCACGTGAATTCCTTACA
The DNA here is from genome assembly GCA_041671585.1 of Arenimonas sp. Taxonomy (GTDB): domain Bacteria; phylum Pseudomonadota; class Gammaproteobacteria; order Xanthomonadales; family Xanthomonadaceae; genus Arenimonas. The sequence continues at coordinate 657 of JBAZBG010000199.1, forward strand.
CTAGCGTCCTTGTCGAACCGAGCACCGCCATGTCCCGCCTCGTCCTGATCGATGGCTCGTCCTATCTGTACCGCGCGTTCCACGCGTTGCCGCCGCTGACGGCGCCCGATGGCTCGCCAACCGGGGCGCTGTTCGGCATCGTCAACATGCTGCGCGCCACGCTGAAGGAAAATCCGGACTACACCGCGTTCGTCATCGACGCCTCCGGACCGACGTTCCGCGACGAGCTTTATCCGGCCTACAAGGCAACGCGCTCCGCGATGCCCGAGGACCTGCGCGCACAAGTCGAGCCGATGATGCTGATCGTGGAGGCGCTCGGCTTTCCGATCCTGCGCGTGTCCGGCGTCGAGGCCGATGACGTGATCGGCACCCTGGCATTGCAGGCGTCGGCGGCGGGCATTCCGGTCACCATCTCGACCAGCGACAAGGACTTCGCGCAGCTGGTGCGGCCGGGCATCACCCTGACCAACACCATGAGCGGCAGCGTGCTCGACGACGCCGGCGTGGTCGCCAAGTTCGGCGTCCGGCCCGAGCAGATCATCGATTACCTGGCGCTGATGGGCGACACCGTCGACAACATCCCGGGTGTCGAAAAATGCGGACCGAAGACGGCGGCGAAATGGCTTGCCGAATACGGCTCCCTGGACGCGGTGATCGCCAACGCCGACAAGATCAGCGGCAAGATCGGCGAAAACCTGCGTGCGGCCCTGCACCGGCTGCCGCTCAATCACCAATTGGTCACCATCAAGGTGGACGTGCCCCTGGAGCTGACGCCGCAACAGTTCAAGTTGCGCGGCCGCAACGTCGAGGCGCTGACCGAGCTGTATACGCGCTACGGTTTCAACGCCGCACTGCGCGAATTGCTCGGCCAGAACGGGCCGGCCGCTGGCGCCCAGCCGCAGGACGCAGGAAAACCGGCCTTGAATCTGCGCGCCGCCGTGGCGGCGCCGGACGAAGTCCTCGATCCGGCGCTGAGCGCCAAGGGCGTGTACGAGGCGGTACTGACTCGCGCCCAGCTCGAGAGCTGGCTCGAACGCCTGCGCGCCGCGCCGCTGATCTGCTTCGACACCGAAACCGACGCGCTGGATTCGATGCAGGCTGGCCTGGTCGGCTTGAGCCTGTCCGTGGAGCCGGGCGTGGCGGCCTATATTCCGCTCGCGCACGCGTACCCGGGCGCACCGGAGCAATTGCCAATGACCGAGGTGCTGGGCGTACTGAAGCCGATCCTGGAAGATCCAGCGAAGCCGAAGGTGGGCCAGCACGGCAAGTACGACCTGCATGTGCTGCGCCGTCATGGCATCGACGTGCAGGGCTACGCCGAAGACACCATGCTCGAATCCTTCGTGCTCAATGCCGGCGGCCAACGCCACGACATGGATTCGCTGGCCGCCCGCTACCTGGGCTACGCCACGATTCGCTTTGAAGATGTGGCCGGCAAGGGCGCCAAGCAGATTTCCTTCGCCCAGGTTGCGCTGGAGGAAGCCACCAACTACGCCGCCGAAGACGCCGACATCACCTTGCGCCTGCATCGCGTGCTGTCGGAAAAACTGGCGAACGAGCCGGCGCTGCAACGGGTGTACCGCGAAATCGAAATGCCCCTGGTGCCGGTACTCGAACGCATGGAGGCCAACGGCGTGTCGATCGACATGGTCGAGTTGCGCCGGCAAAGCGGCGACCTGTCGCTGCGCATGATGAAGACGCAGCAACAGGCGCAACAATTGGCCGGCCGCACCTTCAACATGGATTCGCCCAAGCAGTTGGGCGCCTTGTTGTTCGAGGAACTGAAATTGCCGGCGCTGGTGAAGACGCCGGGCGGCGCGCCGTCCACCAACGAAGAAGCGCTGGAAGCGATCGCCGAACTGCACGAACTGCCGCGCCTGATCCTGGACTATCGCGGCATGGCCAAACTCCGGAGCACGTACACGGACAAGCTGCCCCTGATGGTGAATCCGAACACCGGGCGCGTGCACACCAGTTACCACCAGGCTGGCGCGGCCACCGGACGGCTCAGCTCCAGCGACCCGAACCTGCAGAACATCCCGATTCGCAGCGAAGACGGCCGGCGTATTCGCCAGGCCTTCGTCGCGCCCGCCGGACGCAAGATCGTCGCCTGCGACTATTCGCAGATCGAGTTGCGGATCATGGCGCATCTGTCCGAGGACCCGAATCTGGTTCGCGCCTTCGCCGGCGGCCTGGACGTGCATCGCGCCACGGCCGCCGAAGTGTTCGGCGAAACCGTGGACAACGTGAGCAACGACCAGCGTCGCGCCGCCAAAGCGATCAACTTCGGCCTGATGTACGGCATGAGCGCGTTCGGCCTGGCGCGCCAGCTCGGCATCGGCCGTGGCGAGGCGCAAGACTACATCGCCCTGTATTTCTCCCGCTATCCGGGCGTGCGCGATTTCATGGACCGGGTGCGCAGCCAGGCGCGGGAGGACGGCTTCGTGCAGACGGTCTTCGGCCGCCGCCTGTACCTGCCGGAGATCCGCTCGAAAAACCAGGGCCTGCGCGCGGGCGCCGAACGCGCGGCGATCAATGCGCCGATGCAGGGCACCGCCGCCGACATCATCAAGCGCGCCATGATTTCGGTCGATGGCTGGCTGCAGGCGCAGGCGCGCGGGCGGGCGCTGATGCTGATGCAGGTGCACGATGAGCTGGTGTTCGAGGTCGACCACGATTTCGTCGACGAATTGCTGGCCGAAGTCCGCTCGCGCATGGAGGCGGCGGCCGAACTTCGGGTGCCCCTGGTGGTCGATTGCGGTGTCGGCGACAACTGGGACCAGGCGCACTGAGCCTCCGGTCACAAATCCCGGCCCGTCTGCCACAACCCAGCTAAACGCACCCTGAATCGGATCGGATGTTAAGTCCAATGTTCACGAACTAATAATGCGGTCGGTGGTCAACTAGCTGCGACGGATGCAATGTCCGTCGTGGATACACTCCTTCCCCTGAGTGATCCGATGAGATCGCGGCTCTCCCCAGTCCGATCTCAGACCCCGGCCCCGCAAGCTTCCCCTGGCTTGCGGGGTTTTTTATTGGCCCAGCCAGTCGCGCGGACGCAAGTACTCGTCCAGTCGTGCTTCGGGGCTGCCGGCGGGCGGCGCGTAGCCGTATTCGAAGCGCACCCTGGGCGGCAGGCTCATCAGGATACTTTCGGTGCGGCCGCCGGATTGCAGCCCGAACAAGGTGCCGCGATCCCAGACCAGGTTGAACTCGACGTAGCGGCCGCGCCGGTACAACTGGAACTCGCGTTCGCGCTCGCCGTAGGGAGTGTGTTTGCGCGCCGCGACGATCGGCAGGTAGGCGTCGAGAAAGCCATCGCCAACTGCCTGCTGGTAGGCGAAGCTGCGCTCGAAACCATCCTCGGCCAGGTCGTCGAAGAACAGGCCGCCGACGCCACGCGCTTCGTTGCGATGCTTGAGGAAGAAATAGCGGTCGCACCAGGCCTTGTGCTCGCTGTAGCGATCGGGGCCGAAGGGTGCGCACAGCGCCTGCGCCACGCGATGCCAGTGGCGCACGTCGTCGTCGAATGGATAAAACGGAGTCAGGTCGAAGCCGCCGCCGAACCACCAGATCGGCGCGCCCTGCGGCGGTTGCGCCTCGAAATAACGGACATTGGCATGACTGGTCGGCAGATACGGGTTGCGCGGGTGGATCACCAGCGAGACGCCAAGTGCGCGCCAGCTGGCGCCGGCAAGCTCGGGCCGGTGCGCCGTCGCCGACGGCGGCATCGAGGCGCCGCTGACATCGGAAAAACCGACGCCGGCTTGTTCGAACACCGCGCCTTCTTTCAGCACTCGGGAACGACCGCCACCGCCTTCGGCGCGTTGCCAAAGGTCTTCAAGGAACTCGCCCTCCCCATCGGCGGCGGAAAGCGCCAGGCACAGACGGTCCTGCAACCCGCGCAGATAAGCCTCAACGGCGGACAATTGACTCATGGCGAGGGGTCGGTTGGAGACGGGCCATGATAGCCCGAGGGCCCACAGCTATAATCACGCATCGATGAATACCGAACCCACCGCCCCCGCCCGGCTGCGCATCACCCATGCCGAGTGCGACGGTGCGTTGATTCGTTTCCAGTTCGGGGCGCAGACGCAATCCGGCGCGGCAGGCGCGCTGCGGGAAGCAACAGATGCGCAGGAGCGCGCAGCGGACAACCCGCTGCGCATTCCTTGCACGCGCCTGGCCGGGCCGGCCTTCGGCGAATGCTGGTCGGCTGGCGCGGTCAGCGAGTCGGCGGAGACTTGCGGCGCGGCCTGGGCCCATGGCGACCAGTACGCGATGGTCGCGATCAGCGTGGACGAGGCCGCTGGCGACATCGAACAGGCCGCCGAGCAGGCCTACCAGCGCCTGATCACCTGCGTGCGTCCATCCGAGCATCCGTACCTGCTGCGCATCTGGAATTACTTTTCGGCGATCAACGAGGGCGACGGCGATGGCGAGCGCTACCGGCGCTTCTGCGTCGGCCGCGCGCAGGGCGTGGATGGCAGCTTCAACGATCCGCCGCCGGCGGCGACGGCGATCGGCGCCAGCCACGCCACCGGCAGGGTCCAGGTCATCGCGCTGTGCGCGCGGATGCCGGCGATCGCGCTGGAAAATCCGCGGCAGAC
>JBAZBG010000200.1:0-5255 GCA_041671585.1 Arenimonas sp.
TGATCCCCGTGCTCGTGCACGGCGGCCGGCTGTTGCGGCAATCGCTGGCGATCATGGATTACTTGGACGAGATCTGGACCAGCGGCATTCCCCTGGTGCCGGCGGTCGCCCGCGATCGGCAGCGGGTGCGCGCGATCGCGCAGATGATCGCCTGCGACATCCATCCCCTGAACAACCTGCGCGTGATGCAGTACCTGGAGAGCGCGTTTGGCGCCGACCAGTCGCAGCGCGACCAGTGGACCCGGCACTGGATCCGCACCGGTTTCGTCGCGCTGGAAAAAGTGCTCGACGACAACCCGTCGACCGGCACCTACTGCGAAGGCGACATGCCCACGATGGCCGACTGCTGCCTGGTGCCGCAGGTCTACAACGCCAAACGGTTCGGTATCAATGTGGATGAATTTCCCAACATTGCCCGGATCGACGCGGCCTGCCTGGCGCTACCGGAATTCGACGCGGCGCGCCCGGAAAAACAGCCGGACGCACCTGCGGCGTAACAATTGCGGGCGGGCGCGTCAGGTCCCGCCCCGGGATCAGAAGCCGGCGCTGGCCTGGTCGCCGCCGGTGCCGTACATGTCCGCATAGGGGTCGTGCTCGCCGCTGGCGCCTTCGGCCAGGCGGATCTTCAGGGCCAGGCCGTCGCGGGAGTCGGCCTTGCGCAGCGCTTCCTCGAGTTCGATCTTGCCGTCTTTGTACATGCGGAACAGCGACTGGTCGAAGGTGTGCATGCCTTCTTCCAGCGAGGTGTCCATGGCCTGCTTCACCTCGTGCACCTCGCCGCGGCGGATCAGGTCGCGGATCATCGGCGTGTTGATCAGCACCTCGCTCGCCGGCAGGCGCTTGCCGTCCTTGCCGACCACCAGGCGCAGCGAGATCACCGCCTTCAGGTTCAGCGACAGGTTCATCAGCACGTTCTTGTGCGCCGTTTCCGGGAAGAAATTCAGGATGCGGTCGAGGGTCTGGTCGGCGTTGTTGGAGTGCAGCGTGGCCAGGCACAGATGGCCGGTTTCGGCGAAGGCGATCGCCGACTCCATGGTCACCGAGTCGAGGATTTCGCCGATCAGGATCACGTCCGGCGCTTCACGCATGGCGTTCTTGAGCGCGTTGTGGAAGGCGTGGGTGTCCAGGCCGACCTCGCGCTGGTTGACGATCGATTTCTTGTGCTTGTGCAGGAATTCGATCGGGTCCTCGATGGTGAGGATGTGGCCGGTATTGTTGGAGTTGCGATGATCGATCATCGCCGCCAGCGCGGTCGACTTGCCCGAGCCGGTGGAACCGACCACCAGCACCAGGCCGCGCGGCTCCATCACGATGTCCTTGAGGACCTGCGGCAGCTTGAGCTGGTCGATGGTCGGGATCTCGCTCTTGATCGCGCGGATCACCATGCCCACTTCGCCGCGCTGCTTGAAGCAGTTGACGCGGAAGCGTCCGGCGTCCTTGACGGCGATGGCCATGTTGAATTCGAGATCGCGCTCGAACACGGGCACCTGGCCCTCGTCCATCAGCGAGTAGGCGATCTTCTTGACCATGCCGGCCGGCAGGCCGGTGTTGCCAAGAGGATAGAGTTTGCCCTCGACCTTGATGAAGACAGGCGCGCCGGTCGTCAGGAACATGTCCGAGGCGTTCTTTTCAGTCATCAGCTTGAGGAAATAGCCGATATCCATTTTCTTTCCTTTGATCCTACTGCCCGTTGCAAGGGCCCGAACGTCTGCTAACAATACCGCGTATAAAGTATCCCGGTATGCGATGTATGACACTATCCGCACGAAATTTCTACCTGACGGCCGCGATTTTGCTGTTCGCGGGAACTGCAATTGCGGCCACGCCCCCGGATGCTGAAATGGCCGCGGCCAGTGCGGCAATCGCCAGCGCCGAGCGCGCCCAGCCGCGCGGCCCGGCCGCCAGCGCGCTGAATCAGGCCCGCGACCGCTTCGCTCAGGCGCAGGAGGCCATCGGCCGCAAGAAATACCGGGATGCCCTGCGTCTTGCCGAGCAGGCCCGAGCCGGCGCCGACCTGGCCCTGGCCAAGGCGCGCCTGGCCAATGCCCGGAACGAAGTCGACGAAAAATCGGCGCGCAATGCCGACCTGCGCCGACAGTTGCTGGTGTTGCCGGAGAGCCAGCCGTGAGCGCGCGCACCGGCCGCGTACTGCTTGCCTGCCTGCTCGTCGCCAGCGCCTGGATGGGTGGCGCCGGTCCGGCCCGGGGGGCTACTGCCGCGGACCCGGACCTGATCCGCCTGTCCGCCGTGCTCGACGCGCTGGAAAGCGATCCGGCACTGGCCGATGCCGCCGCACTGGAACGATTCAAGGCGCGCCAGGCGCTGGCCCGCCTGCAATCCGCCCGGTCGCGCGACCGCGAGCACGCGCTGTTCCTGGCCGCCGCCTGGGTCGAGGCCGCGCAGGACGCCGCGCACGCCGAAGTGCTGTTGCGGCAGTCCGCTCAGCTCGACCGCGAACGTGACCAGATCATGCTTGAAGCCAGCCGCCGTGACGCTGAAATGGCCCGTCGCGAGGCCGACCGGCTCCGGTTGCAAAGCCTGGCCCGCGAAGAAGAAGCGCAGCGCCTGGCACAGACGATGGAACTCGATCGCCTGGCGGCCGAACAGTCCACCGCCGATGTGCAGGCGCAAGCGTCGCAAGCCTTGAAGCTCGCCGAAGCGCGCGCCCGCGAGACCGAGCTGGCGCGCAAGGAAGCCGAGCTCGCGGCCGCCGTCGCGGCAGATTCGCTGGCGGCCGATGCCGCGCCGCCGCCTTCGCGCACGGCTGGAAACAAGACCATTTACACGCTGGCGGGAACCGCATTCAACAGCGGCAGCAGCAGCCTCAGCGCCGCCGCACAGGCCAGCCTCCGGCGTTTGGCCGCAGCGGTGGGCAAGAAGAAATCCGTACGCGTGGAAGCGCATACCGACAGCCAGGGTGGCGATGCCGCGAACCTGGTCCTGTCGCAGCGGCGCGCGGACGCCGTGCGCCAGGTGCTGCTTGCGGGCGGGCTCAGCGCAGCGCGAGTGACGGCCACTGGCAAGGGTGAGGCCGATCCCGTCACTGACAACGGCACGGCGGAAGGTCGCGCGCGTAATCGGCGCGTCGAAATAGTTGTAGAATAGACTTTAAAATCAAATAGTTAGCAGCCTCTTTCTGGTTCATGGTCGGCTAAGTGCTTGAAAAATCGGGCTCCGGACCGGGGCCGGAAATCGACCGGTTCATTTAGGTGAATTGTCGAATTATCAATAACTTACAGAGGCGCTTGCGACTCCCCAGAGCCGGGAGTAGCGTCGGAGTTGCCGCGTGGCGTCTTTGCCACAAAGGCGAACCGAGCCAGGCCGATGAAAGCAGAAGTCGATCTCACGGGGACCGCCGCCACAGTTTGTTTGGCGCGTGCGTTCTCCCGGGATGACGCCCGCGCCAGAGACCTGACCTTGTCTAAAATCCGCTCGCCCTGCGCGTCACCGCGTGGGGCGTTTGCGTTTCAGAAGGAGGTCAACGATGTTTGAAGGGCAACCACAAGACCAAGTCGACGCGATGATGAAGAGCGATACGGAATTCCGCCAGCTCCTCCAGCGTCACCGCGAACTCGACAAGCAGGTACTGGACGCCGAACTCGGCGTGCTGCCGCTGGATGACAACACGCTGTCGCAGATGAAACGCGAAAAGCTATACGCCAAAACTCGCCTGATTCGGATGTACGAAACCAAGCATCACTGAAGTTCACCGCTGCGGTGGCGGCGGCCCTCCTCGTCGGGCCGCCGTCACCCGCACCCAAGCCCAGGGCGCACATGTGGGAGCGGCTTCAGCCGCGATCTCTCCGCCCGCCCAATTCCCATCCAAGCCCCTTCGCGGCTGAAGCCGCTCCCACATGTGCGGCCCTTCGCGGCTGAAGCCGCTCCCACATGTGCGGCCCTTCGCGGCTGAAGCCGCTCCTACACGGGTTATAATTTGTGGTTGGGCCTGTGCCCTTTTTTGAGAGCGGCAGCGCCCATGACCGTCCAGCAAAGTGTCCTCGAATTGATCGGCGAGACGCCGATCGTCAAAGCCCAGCACCTCGATACCGGCTTGTGCGAGCTGTACCTGAAGCTCGAATGCGTGAATCCGGGCGGATCGATCAAGGACCGCATCGGCCTGATGATGATCGAGGGTGCGGAAAAGGCCGGCAAGATCAAACCCGGCGATACCCTGGTCGAAGGCACCGCCGGCAACACCGGCATCGGCCTGGCGCTGGTGGCGCAGCAAAAGGGTTACAAGCTGATCCTGGTCGTGCCCGACAAGATGAGCCGGGAAAAAATCTTCAACCTGCGGGCGATGGGCGCCGAAGTCGTGCTGACCCGCTCGGACGTGGCCAAGGGTCATCCGCAGTACTACCAGGACATGGCCGAAAAGCTCGCGGCGGACACGCCCAACGCCTACTTCATCAATCAATTCGGCAATCCGGACAATCCGCGTGCGCACGAGGAGGGCACCGGTCCGGAAATCTGGCGGCAAATGGACGGACAGATGGACGCCATCGTGTTCGGCTGCGGCTCGTCGGGAACCATGACCGGCCTGTCGCGCTATTTCGCCAAGGCCGCGCCGCACGTCGAGTTGATCCTCGCCGATCCGGTCGGCTCGATCCTGACCCAGTACATCAACGAGGGCGTGCTCAGCACCAAGTCGGGCAGCTGGCTGGTCGAGGGCATCGGTGAGGATTTCCTGCCGCCGATTTCCGATTTCACCCGGGTCAAGAAGGCCTACGCGATTTCCGACAAGGAAAGTTTCCTGGCCGGTCGCGACCTGCTGATGAAGGAAGGCGTGCTCGGCGGTTCCTCGACCGGCACCCTGCTGGCGGCGGCGTTGAAGTACTGCAAAGAGCAGACCACGCCGAAGAAAGTCGTCATGTTCGTTTGCGACACCGGCAACAAATACCTGTCGAAGATGTACAACGATTACTGGATGCTCGACAACGGCTTCATCGAACGTCCGCAGTACGGCGATCTGCGCGACCTGATCCTGCGCCCGTTCGCGCAGCGCGACACGGTCGTGGTCGGTCCGAACGATTCGCTGACCGTCGCTTATCAGCGCATGAAGATGTACGACGTCTCGCAGATGCCGGTGATGGAAGACGAAAGCATCGTCGGCATCGTCGACGAATCCGACGTGCTGCTGCATGTCTACGGCGACGAGAAGCGCTTCCAGGACCCGGTCTCCACCGCCATGGTCAGCAAGCTGCACGTGCTCGACGTAACCGCATCGATGGAGTCCCTGCTGCCGGTATTCGACCGCG
>JBAZBG010000201.1:0-5253 GCA_041671585.1 Arenimonas sp.
GTACGTCCTCGCGGGCGATGTCCTTGGGGTAGGCGAACTTGTCGCGGATCAGCTTGAACACCAGCGGGTACGACGGCAGCGTGAATACCGCCATCACCATGCCGCGCTCGCCGTCGGCATGCACCAGTTGCTGTTCCGGATGCGCGGCCAGATGGCTGAAAAAATGCCGGTAACGCTCGGTCTTGCCCTGCTTGGCGCGGCCGAGCACGGTGTAGATTTCATCGACCGGCTTGCCTGGCAGCAGGGTGCGCAGAAACACCACGGCATCGCCGACCGTGGCCAGGTCGGCATGGAAGTAGCTGTGGGTGTAGCCGAACAGCACCGCCGTATGGTGCCGGCTGCTGAGCACGGCATCGACGCGCAGGCCGTCGTCTTCGTGCACCAGCGCGATCACGCACGGGGCGTAGGTCTCGCGGCTGAATATTCGACCCACGAGGTAGGCGCGGCGCTCGCGATAGAACACGGTATCCAGCAATTCGACGGCGAGCGGACCGGAGCTGTCTGCTTCCGCCAGGCGACTGTGCAATGCAGCGGCGATGCTGGTCGCGTCGGCCCGCGCATCGATGTAATCCATCGCGAAAGGATAGTCGCCGAGTACGCGCTCGAAGGTTGCCGCCAGGTCACCGGAGACCGCGTAGCTGTGCCGGGCGACCGGATGGGTGATGCGATCGGTCGGCTCGATGTCCAGCGCGACGAATTCGATATCGGCAGCGACGCCGCGGGTCTTGAAGAAACGCCGCGTCAGCGTGTTGAAAAAGGTCTTGTACAACTCCTGGTCGAGCAGGGGCGCGATCAGCGTCGAGTAACGTTTGCGCACCGCCGCCCAGAGTCGGCGGTCCTGCGCGCGGTCGCCCAGGTGGCTGCGCAGGGCGATGGTGATTTCATGGATGCAACGATCGTACAGCTCGATGCGACCGACGGCATCAGCGCGCGCCCCAGGCCAATCACGCGCGGCAAAATGCTGCGCGGCGCGCCGGGTGATCTCGGCGAAACGATTGTTGTAATCGGCGAAGGCATCGCGAATGGCCAACGCGCAGCCGTCGGCCTGGGTGGAGCTCGCCGATGGCGGCGACGTGTTCGCTTGCAGCACCGGCCGACGCGGCGTCATGGCTTCCGGGATTCCTCCATCAGCTCGCAGCGGCCATTGGCGCAGCTCCGGGAATTTTCGGCAGCATTTTTCGCTGCGCGTTCCACCAGCCAGCCGAAGATCCCCGTCACGCCCAGTTTCGACAACCCCATCCGATGCTTGGCGACCTGCGGATACAGGCGGTCCCAAAGCGGACGCAACAAGGGATGCGCCCAGGCGCGCGCCACGGCATCGATGCCGGCCGCCGCGTACGCGGCTTCGAACACCGCCACGCCCTTCAGCCAACGGCCCTGCGCGTCGCGGGCGTGGATGAGCGACATGAAGTCGGTGGCGGAGTATCCGGCTTCCTGCGCCGCAGCGTCGTGAAAGCCGACCGCCGAACAATCCACCAGTTCGAGGCGCGCGTGCCGGTCGTGGCGTTGCAGGGCGTGCATTTCCCGGGCGCACAAGGGGCAGCTCCGGTCGTAGTAGATGCGTAGCGGGTAGGCGATGGTCATTTGGCGTTCTCACCCAACAGCTTCTGGATCTTGTTGCCGAGCTTCATGACTTTCATCAGGGTAGTGGGCTCGAGCTTGAGCATTTGCTCGCCCCAGGAGGACATGGCCTGCATCAGCCCATGGGTGTCCTCGATGCGCTTGCGCACCTCGCGGTCTTCCTCGGCAAAGGCCGGGTCGGCCATGCAGTCTTTCAACACGCCGATGGTGGGGTCGAACTCGCGTGCCTTGCGTTCGCGCACGACGGTGCGCATCAGTTCCCACACGTCCTTGGAAGTTTCGAAATGGTCGCGACGCTCGCCAACCAGATGGACGATGCGCACCAGATTCAGGCCCTGCAACTCCTTCAGGCTGGTGCTGACGTTGGAGCGGGCCACGTACAGGATCTCGGCGATCTCTTCGGCATCCATCGGCCGGCCTGCCAGGAACAGCAGCGCGTGGATCTGCGCCACCGTGCGGTTCACTCCCCAGCGCGAGCCCATCTCGCCCCAGTGCATGACAAAGCGCCGGCGAATGGGGCTGAGGACATCAACCACGGGTTCGGCTGCGGTGGTCATCGGGTCGGCGCTCCTGAGGCTTGCAGCCAGCTTACATTCGTCATATATTTCTGTCAAGACAGAAATAACTGAAATAACCTACACGAACGGGGAGCGATTCGGCATGAAAGTCCTGGTCCTGGGCGGCGCCGGATTCATTGGCCGCCATGCGGTGGCGGCGTTGCTCGCGCGCCAGCATGAAGTCATCGTCGGCAGCCGCCACCCGCAACGGGCCGGGAAGCGCCTCGGCCCAAGCGCCCAGGGCTGCGAACGCCGGCAGCTGCGCTTCGAGCAGATGACGCAGGCCGAGCAATGGCGACACTGCCTGCGCGACGTCGATGCGGTGGTCAACAGCGTCGGCATCCTGCGTGAACGCGGCCGTGAAACCTATGACGCGGTGCATAGGCGCGCACCGATGGCCCTGGCGCACGCGTGCCGGGAAAAAGGCATCCGCCTGGTGCATGTGTCGGCGCTGGGCCTGAACCATCCGCACCGCAGCGGGTTCCTGCGCAGCAAGTTGCGGGCCGAACAAGCGCTCGGCCACAGCGGCGTCGATTATCGCCTGGTGCGCCCGTCCTTGCTCGACGGCGACGGTGGCTATGGCGCGCGCTGGATTCGTTGGCTGGCTCGCCTGCCCGTGCATGTATTGCCAGCCAGCGCGCTGGGCAGGATTGCGGTGCTGCACGTCGAAGACCTGGGCGAGGCGCTGGCGCGATTGGTCGAGATTGCGATTGTCGACGACGCCCCGGCTGAGCAACGTGAGTTCGACCTCGGCGGCTTGCAGCAACGCGATCTCGCCACCTACATGCAGGCCATCCGCTTGCATGGCATCGGCAGCCCGGCGCGGTGCCTGCGCGTTCCCGGCTGGCTGGCCAGGATTGGCAGCCACCTGTGCGATGTCGCGCATTTCTCGCCATTTTCTTTCGGCCACTGGGAGCTGCTGCAACAAGACAATATTCCGCGGTGCAACCGCTTGCCCGAGTTGCTCGGCCGCCTGCCGCGGGTCGTGGCCGCAGAGGTGAAGGCACCCGCAGCGGGCCCCGCAACTTCGCCGGCGCCGACTGGCATTTCAGCGTACTGACGACGCGTGCTGCGCATTAAGCCTGCATTCCTGCGACGGGTCCCACCCTGAAAACATCGAAGCAGCCGACGGAGCAATGCCATGAGCAAGCGAATGGACCCAGTAGGCACGGCGCCGCCGCCCGCCGGCAGCGAGCATGTCCAGATCACCCGGAATTCCGGCAAGCCCAAAGCGTCCGGCTACGCGGAGCCGAAACCGACTGAAACCACCGAGCGCGACAAGCCGGTGCCGGGTGTACCGGGGAATGAAGCCAGCCAGGTCACTGCGGTCTTGCCCGACGAGGATGAGGAAGAGCCTGAGGACTCCGAGCCGACGCCACCGGGCGAGCACAAGCGGGAGCCGATCAAGGATCCGGACCCGGCGGATACCAAGCAGCATGTGCGCGAGGGGACGTGGTAGCGGGAGTGATCGCGGCTGGGGTGATCGCGGCTGAGGTGATCGCGGCTGAAGCCGCTCCTACATGGGGTGGTTCGGGAAGGGTGAAATCGTCGTAGTCTATTTGCTTTCTGGCTACCGACTGAGCACGCATGGCTCCTGTGTTGAAGAAGTTGTTCTGGCTGGCGATGGCCGGCCTTGGGGCCGCGTGCCTGGGCGTGCTGGCCTTGAATCGGGGCGAAAGTATCAATGCCGCCTGGGTGATCGCCGCGACCATCGCCATCCAGATGATCGGCTACCGTTTCTACAGCCGTTTCATCGCCGACAAAGTGCTCGGCCTCGACAGCTCGCGAAAAACACCGGCGGTGCGTCGCAACGACGGTCTCGACTACGTGCCGACCGATCGCTGGGTGGTGTTCGGCCATCACTTCGCCGCCATCGCCGGCGCCGGTCCGCTGGTTGGACCGGTGCTGGCCGCGCAGATGGGCTACCTGCCCGGCTTGCTGTGGCTGCTGATCGGCGTGGTGCTCGCCGGCGCCGTGCAGGATTTCATGCTGCTGTTCTTTTCGCTGCGTCGCGACGGCCGGTCGCTCGGCGAGATGATTCGCCACGAGATCGGTCCGGCCGCCGGCACGCTGACCCTGATCGGCATCCTGCTGATCATGATGATCCTGCTCGCCGTATTGGCACTGGTGGTGGTCAAGGCGTTGGCGATCAGCCCGTGGGGCACCTTCACCGTTGCCATGACCATTCCGATCGCCTTGTTCATGGGCGTGTATCTGCGCTTCCTGCGCCCGGGCAAGGTGCTGGAAGTGTCCGTGATTGGCCTGGTGCTGCTGTTGCTGTCGATCCATTTTGGCGGCCGCGTCGCCGCCGATCCGGAGTGGGCGCCGCTCTTCACGTTCGACGGCCCGGCGCTGGCCTGGATGTTGATCGGCTACGGTTTCTTCGCCTCGGTGTTGCCGGTGTGGCTGTTGCTGGCACCGCGCGATTACCTGAGCACATTTCTTAAAGTCGGCACGGTGCTGCTGTTGGCGGTGGCGATCCTGATCGCGATGCCGCAGCTGCATATGCCGGCGTTTACCCGATTCGTCGACGGCACCGGCCCGGTGTTTGCCGGCAGCCTGTTTCCGTTCCTGTTCATCACCATTGCCTGCGGTGCGGTATCGGGCTGGCATTCGCTGGTTTCGTCCGGCACTACGCCCAAGTTGCTGGCCAACGAAGGCGACGCGCGCATGATCGGTTACGGCGCGATGCTGATGGAATGTTTCGTCGCCGTCACCGCCTTGATTGCCGCCTGCGCGTTGCAGCCGGGCGTGTACTTCGCCATGAATGCGCCGGCGGCGCTGATCGGCAGCGACGTGCAACAGGCCGCGGCCACGATCAGCCAGTGGGGCTTCGTGCTGACGCCGGAAATGCTCACGCAGACCGCGCATGACATCGGCGAGACCTCGATCCTGTCGCGCACCGGCGGCGCGCCGACGCTGGCGGTGGGCATGGCGCAGATCCTCAACCAGATTTTCTCCGGCTCGGGCATGCTGGCGTTCTGGTACCACTACGCGATCCTGTTCGAAGCCCTGTTCATCCTGACCACGGTGGATGCCGGCACGCGTATTGGCCGCTTCCTGATCCAGGATCTCGCCGGCATGGTCTGGGCGCCGCTCAAACACACCGAGTCCT
>JBAZBG010000202.1:0-5240 GCA_041671585.1 Arenimonas sp.
ACACCCTGCCGCTGGACCCCGATAACGTCATCATCTCGCAGTTGAACCAGCTTACCCTGCAGGAAAATTTCTACCTGTACAACCTGCGCACCGACGAGACCAAGCTGCTCTACAAAGCCACCGGCAGTGCCTCGGCGGGCCTGTTCAACCCGCGCACCGGCGAGATGATGACGCGTAACCAGCTCGAGCCCATCGGCAACAACGAGTACGAGCAGCGCATTTTGATCCGCAACCCCAAGAGCGGCGAGTTCGAGACACACGACAACCTCACCCACAAGCTGAGCGACCGCCACACGATCAACTTCGTCGGCGTCGATGAGGCCACGGGCAAGTTCTACGTGCTGACCGACAAGTTTTCCGATCAGGTGCAGGCCTGGATGTACGATCCGGCCGCGCGCAAGTTCGATCCGGAAGCCCTGGTCGCGCACGCGGAGTCCTCCATCGGCGGGCTGATCCTCGGCTCCCGTCCCAGCGACTTCAACAAGGTCCTCGGCTTCGTCGTCGAGGGCATGACGCGCGAGGTGACCTACGTCGAACCGGGCATGCAATCGATCCAGGCAAGCCTGAAGCAGGCCTTCCCGGGCCAGAGCATCAGCATCGACGGCTACAACGATGACCGCTCGGTGGTGCTGTTCTCCACCGAGAGTGCGCGCCATCCGACCGGGTACCACCTGCTGATGGAACGCAAGCGCGTAGTCACGCTCGGCAACGAGCGCCCGAGCATCAAGCCCGAGAACATCGGCGAACAGCGCTGGGTGACCTATACGGCCCGTGACGGCCGGAAGATCCCGGCTATCCTCGACCTGCCGGCCGGCTGGACCAAGGCGAATGGCCCGCTGCCGGCGATCGTGCATCCGCACGGCGGGCCCTGGGCGCGCGATTATGGCAACTGGGACGCCTCCGGCTGGACGCCCTTCCTGACCTCGCGCGGTTATGCCGTGCTGCGCCCGCAGTACCGCGGTTCGGCCGGCCTCGGTCGCAGCCTGTGGCTTGCCGGTGACGCCCAGTGGGGTCTGGCCATGCAGGACGACAAGGACGACGGTGCCGCCTGGCTGGTGCAGCAGGGTATCGCCGATCCCAAGCGCATCGCCATCTTCGGCTATTCCTACGGCGGCTTCGCGGCGGCGGCGGCGACCGTCCGCCCCAACGGCCCCTTCCAATGTGCGATCTCGGGCGCTCCGGTGACCGACCTGGCCCGGATAGGCACGTCGTGGAGCGAGAATCGCGTGCAGCGCGCTTCGCAGGGCCGCACGGTGAAAGGCATGGATCCCATGCGCAACACGGACAAGGCCAGTATCCCGGTCTTGCTGTTCGTCGGCGACCGCGATGTGCGCACCCCGTCGTTCCATGCGGAAAATTTCTACAACGCAGTCAAGGGCAAAGTGCCGGCGAAGTTCGAGCTGATCCCCGACCAGTCGCATAGCCTGCCCTGGTACTACCGTCACCAGCAGACCTCGCTG
Organism: Arenimonas sp.; assembly: GCA_041671585.1. Classification (GTDB taxonomy): domain Bacteria; phylum Pseudomonadota; class Gammaproteobacteria; order Xanthomonadales; family Xanthomonadaceae; genus Arenimonas. The sequence continues at coordinate 1,461 of JBAZBG010000202.1, forward strand.
AAGCTGATCGAGGACTTCCTGCGCGACGACTGCTTCAAGAACAAGGCCGGTTGAAAGACCCCTCGCCTCGGGCTCCGAGGCGAGACGCAGAAGGCGCCCAAGTGGGCGCCTTTTGTTTTTCAGCTGCCCGGCCGCCAATAAAAAACGGCCGGGGTTTCCCCCGGCCGTCGAATTACACATGTGTACTGCGATCAGAACTTGTAGTTGAAGCGCACGTAGCCGGTGCGGCCGTACAGGTCGTACTGGGTCGCAAACGCCGGGATGTTGCCGTATCGGCTGACCGTACCGGTGGACAAAGTCGGCGGCTCGGCGTCGAACAGATTTTCCACGCCAACCAGGAGGCTCCACTTGTCCTGATCGTAGAGGACCGATGCGCCGTGGTACGTGCGGGCCTCTGCACGGATGTCACGCACCGCGTTCGGGAAGCCGAAGTAGGTGGTGGTGTCGCTCACGCCGATGGCCTCGGTCGCGTCGACGTAGCGCATGAACCAGGTATAGGTCCAGTCGCCGCGCTTCAGCGACGTCCGCATGCTACCCGTCAGCTGCGGGAAGCCGACGAAGCCCAAACGATCATCGGTTTCGAAGCCCGAAGGCTCATCAGTGCTGAACAGCAACTCATAGGCTTCAAGCTGATAAGTGACCTGTCCTTCGATCTGGAGCTTGCCGAAGCTGAACTCACTCTCATGATTGAACAGCATGTCGTAGCCGCGGACGACCTGCTTGTTCACGTTGAGGTACGAGTCGCGCACCTGGGTGATCGCGAACGGCGCGGTCGCGTGATTGCTCGGATTGCGATCAAACAGGTTGCAGAACGCATTCGGGAATACCTGGGCACTGTAGCAGCCGCCGATGATCGAACCCGCACCCAGCTGCGAGATCTGGTCGTTGACTTCGAACTTGAAGTAGTCGAACGATACGCTGAAGTTGGCAAAGGTGGGCGTGAACACGATGCCGGCGGTGAACGCCTGCGAAGTCTCCGGCTCCAGCACGCCGGCACCGCCGCCGCTGACGATCGTCGCCGAGGCGGCGCCACCAGCGTAGTCGTCCGGGATACCTTGGGCGGCGCAGTTGGCACGGATGTTGTCGTTGCTGCTGTCCGCCCAGGCGATGCAGGGGTCAATGGACAGCTGGCTGAGGAAGCCGGTCTGGTTGCCCAGATACAACTCGTACAGGCCCGGCGCGCGGTAGGACGTGCCCTTGGTGGCACGCAGCTTCAGCGACGGGAGGATCTGCCAGTTCATGCCGATCTTCCAGACGTAATCCGAACCGTCGACGCTGTCGTAATCGAATGCGCGGGCCGACGCATTGAAGCTGAGCAACTCGAAGCCCGGCTTGCCGGCGATTAGCGGGACTTCGATCTCGGCGAACGCCTCGATGACCTTGTCGTCACCCTCGGTGACCTGTGCGGAGCTCTGACCCCACAGATCGCCATTTTGCGACAGATCGCTGGGCACGTCGTTGATACTGAAGCGACGGTATTCGGCACCGACCGCCGCGGACACCGCACCGGCCGGCAGTTCGAACAAATCGCCGCTGAGCACGCCGGTGAGCACCACTTGGTTGTAGGTGGTATGGCCGGTGTGCCACTCGCCTAGCGCCGCCACCAGGTCGTCCATGCGCTCACCGCTCAGGAAGGCCGGGGAGAAGTAGTCCAGGGTCGGAGCGTTCGAGGAGTAGTTCAGGTCACCGGTGCGCGATGCAACGATGCCGAGGCCGCTGTACTCGCCGTCGTTATGCGAATACGAAGCGTCCACGCTCCAGTTCCAGAAATGCTTGGTTCCAAACTCGCCCTCGAACCCGGTGGCGATGTAGAAATAGTCGACATCGATGTTCTGATCGGACGTGAAGGGCATGACCGGCTGGGCGATACCGGACGCGACCGGCGCCGCATAGGTCGGGTTGTCGTCGTAGCCGAAGCCCGGGAAGATCGCGGTGGCGCCGCCGATCAGCGGGAAGAACTGGCGGAAGCTGCGCGATTTGGTGGTGCGGTTGTTGTACAGGGCCTGGGTATGCCAATTCACCCCGCCGAGGTCGAAGTCGGAAGAGAAGTAAAGGCTCTTGCGCTCCTGCTCGTTGATGATCTGCTGCCGGTCCAGGAAGTCGAAGTTGAGGACGTCCTCGTAGTAGGCCTGCGGCGAGTTGGCATAGGTCTTGTTGACGCGTGGACGGTAGCCCGGAATCAGGCCGATGGTGACGCCGTTGGGTGAAGGGACGTAGCGGGTACCGAATACTGCGTCGATTACCGTGTTCGCGTAGAGACGGTTGCAACCAGCAAGCTCGGTACCGGCCAGGATCGAACGATCCTCGCGGTCGATGATGTTGCCTTCGGCGTCGCGGATCAGGTCCTGTGAGCAACCCAGGAAGTCGCGATCACCGAGGGTGAGCGCCTCATGCTTATACCACTCGCCGGCGAGCACGATGCTGCCCTTGTCGAAGTCCCAGCCAGTGGCGCCCGAAACCGTGAACTGCTCGCCGCCCGACTCGAACGGCAGGCTGGTGGTAAACGTGAGCGTGGGCTTGTCGACGCTGCGGCGGGTGATCATGTTGACCACGCCGGCGACGGCGTCGGAACCGTAGATGGACGAGGAACCGTCCTTCAGGATCTCGATACGCTGCAGGATGGTGGAGGGGATGACGTTGAGGTCGAACGCGCCGACCTGGCCGCGGGTGCCGGCCGGGCCTGGACGACGGCCGTCGAGCAGGACCAGCGTGCGCTGTGCGCCAATGCCGCGCAGCGACAGGGTCTGCACACCGGTGCCGCCTTCGATGACGAAACCGGCGAACTGGTGGTTGATCTGGGTCGAACCGGAGGCGACGCTCGACTTTTGCAACATTTCGGCGGTATCGAACTGGCCGATGGTCGCGCTGATGTCGGCGGTGATCACTTGCACGGGCGAGGCCGACTCGTACTCGAGGCGCTTGAGCAGCGAGCCGGTGACCTTGACGCGCTCAAGAACAGCCACGTTGGGCTTCTTGGCCGCTTCGGCCGTTTCCTCAGTTGCAGCAGGCGGCTCAGCCTGTGGCTGGGCCTGAGCCAAGGCCAGCGGGCCGTATAGGCAGGCCAGCAGTGCTGTTACCAAAGGCAACCGATTCAAGGTCGCCTGCTTCTTGTCTAATTTCAGCATGATAAGATTCCCCGGAATTTTGCGTTACGTTGCGGTTAAGTGAACCGCACTTGTTTACCATGCAGTCAGCTTGGGAGCAACGAATTCTTAATGTTGGAGTTCAGTACGGGCCGCCTCACTGCAGGCTTGAGTGCCATCTCAAGCGCCGTGAGACGGCACTGGTCGCCCTCGATCTGCGGCGATTCCGCGGATTTCGTCGGCGCTCGCCGTCGCGCGCTCGTTCCGCCGCGATCGTTTCGAACGCGCTGAACGTCCGTCTTGGCGTCGTGCGGGCGACTGGAGTTTTTCTTGCGCGGTCACGCGCCGTGGGATGAACAGTTCAACCTGTATCCGATCTATCGCCTCTAGCCCATCGATCGCATGTCCATGGACCCTACGTGGCCAACCGGCGGTCCAGCTCCCGAATGACCTGGGCGTCGCCGAGCATGATCAGCAAATCGTCGGCAACCAGCTCGGTGTCCGGATTGGGCGTGAATCGGTAGGGTTCGTCGGCGCGGCGCAGCGCGATGAGGCTCGCGCCCGCTGTGCTGGTGGCCCCGCATCTGGCCAGTGTTTCGCCGATCGCCGCGGACCCGTCCCGGATTCGAATTTCCTCGACCCTGATGGTTTGATCCTTGTTGCGCAGCATCGTGTCGAGAAAGCTGACGACATTTGG
>JBAZBG010000203.1:0-5220 GCA_041671585.1 Arenimonas sp.
GGTCGCCGGCGGCCTGATCGCACTGGGTGTCTTCAGCTTCAGCGAGCAGGAAACCGTCGCCAAGCTCGGGCCCATGGAACTCACCACCACCACGCAGAAGAAACCGGCGCCGATCCTGGGCTATGTGTTGCTCGGCGCCGGCACCCTGGTGCTGGTGCTTGGATTCGCGTCCAGGAAATAGCCAGTAAGCAGTCGGCCCGTGAACGGCGTGTCCGCCGAACTTCAGGCGTTTCAACGAGGCCGGATAAGCGGCGCCCCGGCAGCGTACGGTTTCGCGCTGAGCCTGGTGCTGCTGTCGACGCTGCTGTTCGTGTTGTGGCGCGACCATCAGGAAAAGCTGCAGGCTGCGCACCGACAAGTCGCCGCCATGACGTTGGGCAGCGATCGGTTGTTGGCGTTGGAGATGCACAATCTCAATCATGTGCTGCAAGGCATCGCCAGCGACGCACGGACGATGTCCGAGGCCGACGCCGCGCCGCCAGTGCTGCAGGCGAACATCAACACGCTCCGCGACCGACACGCGGAGTTGCTGGACATCGTGATCGTCGATCCCGCCGGCAATCCGCGCAGCGCCGGTCGCGGCGACCCGACCATTGCGCACTGGGCGCGGCAACCGGGGAACCGAATGGCCGCCAGTGGCCTGATCATCGGTCCACCCGCCCGGCTGCCACCCACCGGCGAGTGGACATTGCCCTTGGCGCTGCCGCTGGCTGCCGCCGACGATGCGCAACGCGGCTGGGTGCTGGCGCGCATGCGCCTGCCGGCTTTGTGGGACCTTGCCGGCGGGCTCGACATCGGTGCGCATGGCGTGGCCAATATTTTCCATCGCAACGGCATCATGCTGGCCCGGTCGCGCTTACCGGAAGCCAGCGCCGGCGTGGATTTCTCCGGCTCTGAATTGTTTCGCGACTTGTTGCCGAACCGCCGCAGCGGCTCCAGCGACCGGGTGAGTCCGGTCGATGGCGTCCGCCGCATCATTGCCTATCGCGCGCTCGAGGATTTCCCGCTGGTGGTCAGCGTGGGCGTGTCGCGACGCGAGGTACTCGGCACCTGGAACCTTCTGGCCGCGGTGGTCGCCGGGGTGTTCCTGCTGACGGTCACGGGTTGGCTCTTGTTGCTACGCACGATGGCAGGGGCCGAAACGCGACGGCGGGAACTGCTCGCACAGTTGCGCAAAACGACCGATTCCCTGCTGGAAGCACAGGAGATTGCCGGCCTGGGTTCCTGGACACTGGACCTGGCTACCGGCAAGGTCGAATTCTCTCCGCAGGCGCAAGCCACCTATGGCTGGCTTCCGGGCATGCCGCCACTGACCGTGGATTCCTGCCTGGCGCAGACCCATCCCGATGAACGCGAGCAGCTCGAGTCCCGGTACGCCCGCTTCGTCGCCGAGAGCAGCTTCGAGGAAAGCCGCTACCGGATCGTCCGCCCCGACGGCAGCATCCGTTCGGTGGTCGCACGCGGACGCTTCGTCGACGCCGGCGGCCGCAGGTCGATGGTCGGCACCGTGCAGGACATCACCGACCTGGCGGAAGCGCACGCACTCCTGCACGAGACCGAAGCGCAATACCGACTGTTGTTCGAACACAACCCATTGCCGTTCTGGGTGTTCCATCGCGAGACCTTTCGCATCCTGGAGGCCAACGAAGCGGCGATTGCCGAGTACGGCTACAGCCGCGAAGAGTTCAAGAACCTGACCCTGGCCGACATCCGGCCGCCGGAAGACGTCGCCGAGGCGCTGGCAACCGCGCGCAGCGGTCGGCCGGAAACGCGGCGCGGCCGCGTCTGGCGACACGTGCGCAAGGACGGCAGCATCTTCAACGTCGCCGTCCACGCTTCGGATATCACCTTCCACGGCCAACCGGCCCGCCTGGTGTTGGCGCTGGACGTCACCGAACGCCAACGCCACGAGGCGCAGCTTGCTTACCAGGCCAGCCATGACGAGCTGACCGGGCTGCTCAATCGCAGCGCGCTGCTCGCCCGCCTCGGACAATTGCTCGCTGGCGCTGGCGAATCGGAAGTCACCTTGCTGTACATCGATATCAATAATTTCAAGTTGATCAACGACAGCCAGGGGCACGAGGTCGGCGATGCGGTGCTGCGCGTGATGGCGCAGCGGCTGCGCGCGGTCGTCGGCTCGGCGGATCGCGTCGGCCGTCTGGGCGGCAACGAGTTCCTCATCGTGCTTGGCGAAGGGCCGGGCCAGCCGGCCGCCCGGGACACGGTGCAGATGGTGCTGGCCGCACTACGGATGCCGATCGAGGTCCTGTCGACCCTGCACTACCTGGACCTGAGCGCCGGCATTGCCCGTTACCCCGAGCATGGCCGCGCACCGGACCTGCTGTTCAAACATGCCGGCCTGGCTACGCACGAAGCGAAACGCCGCGGGCACAATCAACTGGTCGAATACACCGCGGAGTTCGAACGCGCGGTCAGCGATCGCCAGAAGCTGGCCTCGCGCCTGCACGAGGCGATGGAGCGCGACGAGTTCGAAGTGTTCTTCCAGCCCCTGTTCAACACGAGCTGGCGGCGGCCGGTCGGGCTGGAGGCGCTGATCCGCTGGCGTCACCCCGAGCGCGGCCTGGTGCCGCCGTCGGAGTTCATTTCCGTGTGCGAGGACAGCGGCCTGATCGTGCCGCTCGGCCGCTGGGTGTTGCGCGAGGCCTGCCGCTACCATCACCTGCTCGCGGCGGCAGGCTGGGCGCACCTGACCATCGCCGTCAACGTATCCGCGCTGCAATTCCTCAGTGGCGAACTGGAGCAGGACATTCCTGCGCTGCTGAACGAGTTCAGGATGCCCAAGGGTGTGCTGGAACTCGAGCTGACCGAAAGCCTGGTCATGGAGAACCCGGAATCGGTGATCGAGGTCATGCGCGGATTGCGCAAGTACGGCGTGCTGCTGTCGATCGATGATTTCGGCACCGGTTATTCGAGCATGTCCTACCTGCACCGGTTGCCGATCGACAAGCTGAAGATCGATCGCTCGTTCGTCAACAATGTCGATACCGACCGGCACAGCGCGGCGATCTGCGAATCGATCCTGGCGCTGGCGCGCAGCTTCGAGCTGAAGGTGATTGCCGAGGGCGTGGAGACGCAGGCGCAATTCGACTGGCTGCGTGTGCGCGAGTGCGACGAGGTGCAGGGGTATCTATTGGCGCGGCCGACGGGGTTCGAGGAGATGTTGGCGGGCTTGGGGGTGGCTGGGGTGGGGGCGAACGGGTAGTGGTTCGAGGGCGGGAGTTCGCGGCTGAAGCCGCTCCCACAGGGCCCGAAGTACAATGGGCGGATGGATGTTTCGCATTTGTTGGACGAGCTCAATCCGGCGCAGCGCGAGGTGGTTTCGGCGCCGCCGGGGCATTACCTGGTCCTTGCTGGCGCCGGCTCGGGCAAGACGCGCGTACTCACGCACCGGATCGGCTGGCTGAACGAAGTGGTCGGGGTGCCGGCGCACGGCATTCTCGCGGTGACCTTCACCAACAAGGCCGCGGCGGAAATGCGCGGCCGGGTCGAATCGCTGCTGCGGCACGGCACCCGCGGCATGTGGGTCGGCACCTTCCACGGCCTGGCGCATCGGCTGTTGCGCATGCATTGGCAGGAGGCCGGCCTGCCGGAAAGTTTCCAGGTCCTTGATGCCGACGACCAGCTGCGCCTGGTCAAGCGCATCGCCACGGCGCTGGAGCTGGAAGAGGGCCGGTTTCCGCCCCGGCAGATCGTCTGGTGGATCAATGCGCAGAAGGACGAGGGCCGGCGGCCGAAGCACATCCAGGTGCCGGGCGGCGATTTCTTCACCAAGACCATGCTGCGGGTTTACGAGGAATACGAGCAGCGCTGCCAGCGCGCCGGACTGGTCGACTTCGCCGAGATCCTGCTGCGCGCGCATGAATTGTGGCTGGAACATCCGCCGCTGCTGCACCACTACCAGCAGCGCTTCGGACAGATCCTGGTCGACGAATTCCAGGACACCAACACCATCCAGTACGCCTTCATCCGCGTGCTCGCCGGCGACACCGGCCAGGTGTTCGTGGTCGGCGACGACGACCAGGCCATCTACGGCTGGCGCGGCGCGAAAGTGGAAAACGTGCAGCGCTTCCTGCGCGACTACCCGGGCGCGAGCACCTTCAAGCTGGAACAGAACTACCGTTCCACCGGCAACATCCTGGCGGCCGCGAATGCGGTGATCGCGCACAATCCCGAGCGCCTGGGCAAGCAGTTGTGGACCGCCGATGGCGAAGGCGAACAGATCGACCTGTACACCGCCTACAACGAGGTCGACGAAGCGCGCTTCGTGGTCGAGCGCATCCGCGCGCACATCGACGGCGGCGGCAGCGCCTCCGATTGCGCCCTGCTCTACCGCAGCAACGCGCAATCGCGGGCGCTGGAAGAACAGCTCGGCCAGGCCCGGCTGCCCTACCGCGTCTACGGCGGCCAGCGCTTTTTCGAGCGCATGGAAATCAAGGACGCGATGGCCTACCTGCGGCTGCTCGGCAATCGCGATGACGACGCCGCCTTCGAACGCGCGGTGAACACACCGCCGCGCGGCATTGGCGAGCGCACGCTCGACGAAGTTCGCCGGCAGGCACGCGCGCAGTCGCTCTCGCTGTGGCAGGCGGCGGTGGCCATCAGCAACGGCGGCGACCTCGCTGGTCGCGCGCGCAATGCCTTGAAGGGATTCGCCGATCTGATCGATTCGCTGGCCGCGGAAACGCCGGACATGCAATTGCACGAACAATTCGACCACGTGCTCGAGCGCTCCGGACTGCGCGTGCATTACACCGTCGAATCCAAGGGCCAGCTCGATTCGCGGGTGGAAAACCTGGACGAACTGGTGTCCGTCGCCAGCCGTTTCGAGCGCCGCGACGACGAAGCCAGCGAGAACATGAGCGATCTGATCGCCTTTCTCGCCTACGCGGCGCTGGAGGCGGGCGAAGGCCAGGCCGAGGCCGGCGAAGACTGCGTGCAGCTGATGACGCTGCACAGCGCGAAGGGACTGGAGTTTCCGCAAGTGTTCCTGGTCGGCCTGGAAGAAGGCTTGTTTCCAAGCAACCGGTCGTCGGAGGAAAGCGGACGCCTGGAGGAAGAGCGCCGCCTGGCCTACGTCGGACTGACCCGCGCGCGGCACAAACTCACGCTCACCTACGCCGAAACGCGGCGCCTGCACGGCATGGAGATGCTCGGCACGCCGTCGCGTTTCCTGCGCGAAATCCCGGCGGCCTTGATCCG
>JBAZBG010000204.1:0-5183 GCA_041671585.1 Arenimonas sp.
TGGTCTCCGCCCAAGCCGCGTATGAAGCCGGCGAAGCCGGACTCGAAGTGGGCACGCGCACCATCGTCGACGTGCTGATTGCGCAGCAGCAGCTGTTCCAGGCGCAGCGCGAGTATGCACGTGCCCGCCATGCCTACCTGGTGAACCTGCTGCGTTTGCGCCAGGCCGCCGGCATCCTGGAAGCGTCCGACCTGGAGTTGGTCAATCGCTTCCTGGTGTCCGATGCGGATGCGTCGCTCGACCGCGTGGATCGCGAGTAATCGTTCGTCCAAGCTGACCGGCAGGGCGCCGCCGCGCTAAGCGGCGTCGTCTTGCACCGTCAGGAAACCATCGATCAGATCCAAGGTCCGCGCCAGGGCGCCGCGTTCGGCGGCGATGCGTAGCCGGCCCGCGTCGCCGCGACGCTCGCGTTCGTCCGGGTGCCGTAACAGCTGGCCGATCTTCTTGCTCAGCGACGCCGCGTCGCCCACGCGCTGCACGGCGCCGGTGCCGATCAGCAGTTCGGTGATGTCCTGGAAATTGAAGGTGTGCGGGCCGACCAGGGCCGGCACGCCCAGCGCTGCCGGTTCCAGCACATTGTGGCCGCCCACTTCCTGCAGGCTGCCGCCGACGAAGGCGACGTCGGACGCCGCGTAGAAAGCCATCAGTTCGCCGAGCGTGTCGATCACGAAGACTTCGGTGTCCGGCGCCGGCAACGTGTCTTCGCCGCGGGCGGCCACGCGGAACCCGCCGCGCGCGCAGGCGGCCGCCACGGCGGCGAATCGTTCCGGATGTCGGGGCGCCCACAGCAGCAGCGCCCGCGGACTGGCCGCGAGCACGGCGCGATGCGCTTCCATCACCACGGCTTCTTCCTCGGGATGGGTGCTGGCGGCGATCCACACCGGCCGATCGCCCCACTCCTTTCGCCAGCGCCGCGCCTGTTCGACGATTCCTTCCGGCAGTGGCAGGTCGTACTTGAGATTGCCGGTGACCTGCACGCTGGCTGCGCGCGCACCCAGCTTTCGATAACGCTCGGCATCCGCTGCCGACTGGGCCGCGACGCAATCGATGGTCGCCATGGTGAGGCGCACCAGCGGCGCTATCGGCCGATAACCTTTCAGGGAGCGTTCCGACAGTCGGGCATTGGCGATGATCACCGGCACGTCGCGGCGCTGCAGTTCGGCAAACAGGTTCGGCCAGATTTCCGTTTCCATCACCAGCGCGAGTCGCGGCTGGAAATGGGCGAGGAAATTTCGCACCGCGCCGGGCAGGTCGTACGGCAGGTACACGTGGCGCACGCTGTCGCCCCACAGGGCGCGCACGCGCGCCGAACCAGTCGGCGTGGTGGTGGTGACCAGCAGCGCCTGCTCCGGATAACGCTCGCGCAAGGCCTGCAAGAGCGGCGCGGCGGCATTCACTTCGCCGACCGATACCGCATGGATCCACAGGCATTCGCGCAGGCCTTCGCCGCGGTACAGCGCAAAGCGTTCGCTCCAACGGGCGAAATATTCGCTTTGCCGCAAGCCGCGCCAGATCAGGTAATACAAGGAAATCGGCAGCGCCAGGCGAATGACCAGCGAATACAATCCGCGCATCGCGCGGTGGCCAACAGGTTCATGCATGGCCGCAGGATAGCCGAGACCGCTAGAATCTGTCCGGTGACCACCGACTCTCCCGCTCCCCCACTGTCGCCGGCGAACTGGCCCGCGTGGCTGGGCATCGCTTTTGGCTGGACGCTCGCGCACTGGCCCTGGGGCCTGGCCCGCCGGGTAGCGCCGGCGCTTGGCCGCGTGATGCAACTGTGCATGGTGGCGCGCCGGCGCGTGGCGCGAAGCAACCTGGCGCTGTGTTTTCCCGAGCTGACCCCGGCGCAGCAACGCGAATTGCTGCGCGCGCATTTTCGCTCGCTGGGCATGGCCGTATTCGAATTCCTGCGCGCCTGGTGGGGGCGGCTGCCGCCGCTCGACGCCGGATTCGTGATCGAAGGCCTGCAACACGTCGAACGGGCCAGGGCCGAAGGACGCGGCGTCATCCTGATCTCGCCGCATTTCACGACCCTGGAAATCTGCAACCGGCTGCTGTGCCGTTACGTGCCCGTGGCCGGCATGTATCGGCCGCATGAATCCCCGGCGCTGGATTGGGCAGTCATGCGCGGTCGCATGGGCCACGCCGCGGCGATGTTTGCCCGCGACGAACTGCGGCCGGCCATTCGTTACCTCAAGTCCGGCGGCGTGCTGTGGTTCGCCCCCGACCAGGAAAGCCGGCGAGGCGACAGCGTGTTCGTGCCGTTCTTCGGTCAGCCGGCATGGAGCCTGACCTCGACGCATCAGATGGCGCGGCTCAGCGGCGCACTGGTGTTGCCGCTGTTCCACGAGCGCCGGGAAGACGGCCGCTATCACGTCGAAATCGGCGCGCCGCTGCGTGAGTTTCCCGGCACCGACCCGCTACGCGACACCGAACGGGTGATGGCCCTGATCGAGGCGCAGATCCGCCGCGCGCCGGCGCAATACCTGTGGATTCACAAGCGCTTCAAGACACAGCCCGAAGGGAAACTATCACCGTATCAATAGACAGCTGGCGAACCCGGTGGTCGCGTCTTGAACCGGCGGTGCACCCACAGGTATTGCTCCGGGTGTTCGCGCACCACGGATTCGAGTTCGCGCATGTAGATCGCCGCCGCCTGATCGGCATCGGCGTCGATCCATCCCGGCCACGCGGCCTCGATGCGCAGGCAATAGCGGCCGTCGTCATCGCGGTAAAACCAGAACGGCAACGCTTGCGCATGGCTGCGGCGCACCAACTCGGGCGTGCTGGTCAAGGTCGCCGCGCTGACGCCGAAGAACGGCACGAAGGCATGCTGGTAACTGAAGTTCTGGTCGGCCGAATAGACCACCGGCTCGCCGGCCTGCAGGGTGCGCAGCAGGCCGCGCACGTCTTTTTTCGCCAGCGTGGCGCCGAAGACGCGCGCGCGCGCGCGTTCGAACGCCGCTTCCAGGCAGGCCGAGTTGTGGCGTCGGATCACCACCCGCACCGGCCGACCCAGGGCTTCCGACAACAGGCGCACGGCCAACTCGGTGTGGGTGAAGTGACCGGTGAACAACAACACGCCGCGGCCCTCGGCCAGCGCGGCCTGCAGCCGCGGCAAACCCTCGACGCGTGCCAGCCCGGCCAGGCTCGAGGACGGCGCATACCAGGCACGCAACAGTTCCAGCGCGCCCATGACGGTGGCGCGTTGATTGGCGCGCAACAGACGCCGCCGCTCGGCTTCGGGCAACTCCGGAAAGCACAGCGCAAGGTTGATGGCGGCGATCCGGCGCCGGCGTGCCAGCAGCGGCCACAACAATAGCGATGCGGCGGCGGCAAGGCACAACAGGACCGGCTGGGGCAGCCGCGCGATGCCGCGGGCGATCAGCACCAGCGGCAGCAGCCCCCAACAGCGCATCTAGCGACGCGCCTGCCGACCGGCTTCCAGCACCTTGGCGTACTTGAGGAACGCATAGAACGCCTGCGATCGCGCCGCGAAGTAGCCGGCCCAGCCATTGAGGAAGTAGCGCTTGAGCACGTAGAAACGGAAGAATGCCAGCGTCGGGTAGAACACCAGGCGCAGTCCGAGCAAGCGCGGCGGCCGCTGCAACTTGTGTGCGACCAGTCCGCTGGAGTATCGATTGATCTTGTCGACGCGCACGGCCAGCTCCGCTTCGCCGAAATGACGAAACGGCGCATGGATGTCGCGCACCGGTCCGCTCACCTCTGGCGCGGCATGGACCGGCACCGCGTTCATGCCGCCACAACTTTTTCGGAACAAGCGCAGTTGCCAGGTCGGCCGCGTGGCCGGATGCGGCCAACGCCAGAACAGCCACTCGCGGCGCGGCAGCCGGTAGCCGACCGCGCGAGGCGACTGCAGCTCGCGTTCGATCACCGCACGACCTTCCCCGGTCAAAGTCTCGTCGGCATCGAGCAGCAGGATCCAGTCGTGAAGCGCCTTGTCGATCGCCGATTGTTTCTGCAGGCCATAACCCTTGAACGGCTCGACGAAAACGCGTGCGCCGTACTGCGCGGCGATGTCGCGGGTAGCGTCGCTGGATGCCGAATCGAGCAGCACGATCTCGTCGCAGAACGCCAGGCTCGCCAGACAGTCGGCAAGCGTGCCGGCGTTGTTGAAGGTGGTGACGACGGCGCTAAGCGGTGGGCGCGGCATCTGTGTCCAGCTCCTCGACGGGCGCGGCATCATCTTGCAGGCCAAACAACGAACCGGCAAACAGTGCCAGCAACAGCAGGAACACGCCGCCCCAGAAGGTCGAGTAGAAGGCCAGGCTGGTGTTGAGCGGGAACACCGTCACTGCCAGGGCCATCGCCGGCACCGCCGCGCGTCGCCGCGCCTGCGGCAAAGCCCAGCGCCAGGCGCGCACCGCCAGCGCCACGCCCATCAGCCAGAGCAGTAATCCGATCGCTCCGGTTTCGCTGAGAATCTCGAACACGATCTGGTGCGCGTGCAAGGCGCCGTGCTGGCCATGGCTTAGCCAGAAATCGTCGGCCGCCGCGTGTTGTTCGTAGGCGTCGCGGAAGCCGCGAACGCCGACGCCATTGAGCGGATGCTGCCTGATCATGCCCAGCGCTGCGTGCCAGATGCTCAGCCGGCCGGACAAGGCGGCGTTCACTCCCGCCGCGTCGCCGCTGAAGACCGCCAGGCTGCGCTCGATGCGACTTTCGAATTGCGCGGAGAAGGTGAGGGCCAGGGCCGAACCGACGACCACGCCGGCGAGCATCCAGGCAAGCAAGCGCCGCCGGCCGATGCGCTGCCAGCCACTGAACAGCAGCACCAGGCCGAACACCAGCCAGGAGGCGCGCGATCCCGCCAGGAGAATCACCGTGCCGAGAATCATCGCCGTGGCAATCCATCCCGGCGCATGGAATTTGCGCACTGCCGCTTCCAACGCAAACGGTGACAGCGTGGCCAATACCAGGCCAAGCTTGAGGTTGTCGGCGCCGAAGATACCACTCAAGCGATCCGACGTATTGGCGCCACCCAGACTCCAGCCGGTGATCGACTGCACGGCGCCATCGAGCGCCCAGAACAGGACGATCACGCCAAGGCCAACGAACACGATGCGCCGGCCGCGGCGCGGCGCGACGGCGATGGCCGTGAGCCACAGGAACGGCAGGTAGCGCAGGTCGAGCAGCACTTCGCGCCAGGCGCGTCGGCC
>JBAZBG010000205.1:0-5157 GCA_041671585.1 Arenimonas sp.
GCTTCATCGCCAACGTGAAAGTGCTGACGCTGTGCGGCGGAATTTCCCTGCGGCCGCAAATCGCTTCGCTGGTGCATGAGCCGCACATCGTGGTCGGCACGCCGGGCCGCATCCAGGAACTGCTGGACAAGGAACACCTGAGCCTGGACGCCGTCAAGGTGCTGGTGCTCGATGAAGCGGACCGCATGCTCGACATGGGCTTCGCCGAAGCGATGGCCGACGTCATCGCGCAGACGCCGTCGAGCCGGCAGACCTTGTTGTTTTCGGCGACCTATTCGGACGAGATTCGCGCGATCAGCAAGAAAGTCCAGCGCGAGCCGGTGGAAGTCACGGTGGAAAGCCTGCTCGGCAGCGATGAGATCGAGCAGATGTTTTACGAGGTCGAGTTGCCGCGCAAGGGCGATGCGCTCGCCTACCTGCTCAACCAGCACCGGCCCGAGTCGGCGCTGGTTTTCTGCAATACCAAGCGCGATACGCAGGACGTGGCCGAACAACTGGCGCAGCGCGGTTTTTCAGTGCTGGCGCTGAACGGCGACCTGGAGCAACGCGATCGCGACGAAGTGCTGGTGCGTTTCGCCAACAAGAGCTGTTCGGTGCTGGTTGCCACCGACGTCGCGGCGCGCGGCCTGGACATCAAGGAGCTGCCGCTGGTGATCAGCTACGAACTGCCCTCCGATCCGGAGATCCACGTGCATCGGATCGGCCGCACGGCGCGGGCAGGGCACAAGGGCCTGGCGCTGAACCTGTGCTCGTCGCGGGAGATCGGCCGGGTGCCGGCGATCGAAGCGGCGCAAGGCTCGGCCGCGCAGTGGGGAAGGCTGAACCTGGCGCTGACCAACCGTTCGGCGCCGCTGGAACCGTCCATGGTGACGCTGATCATCGACGGCGGCCGCCAGGACAAGTTGCGTCCCGGCGACATCATGGGCGCGCTGACCGGGGATGCAGGACTACCGGCTGACGCGGTCGGCAAGATCGACACGTTCGCCACCCGCACTTATGTGGCGATCCAACGCAGCTATGCGCAGAAGGCGCTGGAAAAATTGCGGGCGGGCAAGGTCAAGGGACGCAGTTTTCGAGTCCGGAAGTGACTCGATCAGGGCAGGCGATCAAGTCAGGCGCGCGCGCAGCTCGTCGAGTTCGCTACGCAGTGATTGCAGCTCGGTTTCGAGTGATTCGACCCGGGCTTCCAATGCGCCGCGATCCGAAGTCACGCTTTGCCGCGCTGGAAGCGCGAACGCCGTTTCATCGACCTCGCCACAGAGCAGGTGCATATAGCGGTCTTCGCGTTGCCCGGAAGCCCGCGCGAGCTTGACGACCAGCGTGGGCGTGCGCTGCATCAGGCGTTCCAGGGTCTGGCGAACTTCGTCGGCGTCGGCGAAGGCGCTCAGTCGCTCACAGCGGGTGAACAGTTCCGCCACCGTTTGCGGCCCGCGCAATAGCATCACGCTCAACACGGCTTGCTGCTTGACGGTCACCGAGTAGGCCTGGGCGAAGCGGTGCTCGTAGCGCTGCGCGCGTGCGCCGTGCACGGAACGGATCAGGCCCATGCCCTCCATTTCACGCAAGGCATGGCCGACTTCACCGGGCTCAAGCTCCATGACCGGGTCGCGATTGTTTTTCTGGTTGCAGGCCAGCACCGCCGCGTTCGCGGTCAGTGGGTAGGCTTCCGGAGTGGTCGCTTCCTTTTCGATCAGCGCGCCCAACAGGCGGGCCTGGATGGGATCGAGGGCAAGCAGGGGAGGGGCGGATTCAGCGGTGTCGGTAGGCAAAGTTTGTCGCTCGGTCGGCTGACGCGTGCTATTGACGGATTTCGAATCCGGGATTTTCGTTGAGCGAACCGTCTTCCTCGAGCACGGCGAACTTCTTTCGGTCGCCATCGAATACTACCGGAACCGACGGCTGGAACGGTTTGCGTCGGACGAACTTCAATTCCCAGCCGAAGTGTTCCAGACCTTGCAGGGTTGCCAACTGCGCCTCGTTGAGGCTGCGTTTGAGCGTGGCGGAAAGCTCCTTCTCCGCTTTGCGCCTATCCATTTCCGTCATCGACATTGCGGCATCCCCCTTCAGTTGAGCTCAATCGGTGCAACATGAACCAGGAAACGGGCGGGGGGCGTTGCGGATTTCATCACATAAGTGCGCACAGGAAAAGCATCGGCAACCCAATGCCCGCTCGGCACGCATTCAGGACGGCGCGTAAGCAGAGTTATCCAGCGTCGGATTTCGCTGACTGCTTGAGCCAATTCGCAGCGCTGGCGCCGGCCAGGCGACCGCTGGCGAGGCTGGCTGTCAGCAGGTAGCCACCCGTAGGCGCTTCCCAATCGAGCATTTCGCCTGCGCAGAAGACGCCGGGCAGGGCGCGGAGCATCAGGTTCCGATCCAGGCCCTCGAAGGCCACGCCACCTGCGCTGCTGATGGCTTCGGCCAAGGGCCTGGGACTGAGCAGAGTGAGCGGCAGCGCCTTGATCCAGCGCGCGAGCGCTTCGGGATCGTTACTGTCGGATTTGGGAACCACCTCGTGCAGCAGTCCCGTGCGAACGCCATCGATGCCGGTATTGCGCCGCACAAATTCGTAGAACGAACGGCCTTGCCGTGGTCGCGACAATTCGCGCACCAGGCGGGCGGCGTCGCGGCCCGGCGCAAGGTCGAGCTCGATGCGAACCTGTCCCTCGCGCTCGATGGCGTCGCGCAGTTGCGCCGACAGGGCGTACACCAGACTGCCCTCGATGCCTGTCGCCGTGATCACGAACTCACCTTGGTGCGCTCGTTTCTCGCCGGTGCTGTCGACGTAGCTGATCCACGCGGGCTTGATCGGATGGCCGGCGAAACGCGCGGCGAAATGTTCGCTCCAGGCGACGTTGAATCCGCAGTTCGATGGCTTCAGCGGCGTGACCGGCAGGTTTCGTGCCGTCAGCCACGCAGCCCATGCACCGTCGGAACCCAGCTGCGGCCAACTGCCGCCACCCAGCGCGAGCACCGTGGCCGCGGCGCTGACCTGGATTTCACCCGCGGGAGTCTCGAAGCGCAATGCCCCTGAGGCATCCCAACCCAGGCAGTAGTGATTGACATGAAATCGAACGCCGGAATCCCGCAAGCGGCGAACCCAGGCGCGCAGCAAGGGCGCGGCCTTCAGGTCCTGGGGAAATACGCGGCCGGAACTGCCGACGAAGGTTTCCACCCCCAGCTCGCGCGCCCACTGCCGCAATGCGTCGGCACCGAAGGCCGATAACCAGCGTTCGACTTCTGACTGTCGCGAACCATAGCGGCTGAGAAAGGAGGCGGTCGGTTCCGAGTGGGTGAGATTGAGTCCACCCTTGCCGGCGATCAGGAACTTGCGACCGACCGAACCCTTGCCTTCGTAGACATCGACTTGCAGGCCCGCGGTACGGGCCACTTCGGCGGCCATCAATCCGGCCGGGCCGCCTCCGACCACAGTCAGGCCCGGTGTCGCGAGCGAACTCACGTGGAAAGCCGCGTTCGGGGTGACCTGGTCGCCTGGTGTTGCTCAGCCAGCGGCCGGATCACTGCTCGTGGACGCCGGCGCGCCGTCTTCGGGCGGTGTTTCGGCGCCAGGTTCCGCCGCAACCTCATCTTTGCTTAGCTTGCGTGAGCGCTTCTCGTCCTGCTTCTTCTTCTTGGCGATGTCGCGCTGACGCTTTTCGAATTGATAGTTTGGCTTGGCCATGGCCCATTCCTGACGATAAGGCCCCAGTTTAATGGAAGGCCGGGGCGAATGCCGGTTCTACGAGCGAATGGCGAAAGCGGGGAGGAGCTCCCCGCGCTGTCCCAGAAGCCTTACTTGGCGCTCTTCTTGGCGTTTTTTTCCGCCTTCTTTTCCTTCATCGTCTTCGCCGGTTTCTTCTTGGTTTCTTTCTTCTGTTCCATGCCCTTGGCCATGATGCTCTCTCCTGAAGATCGTTGGTCGGGTGCTGCAGGGCGATGTTACTTCGGTCGGGCCTGTTCGTGCAGCAAATCCGTCGCGTGGCGCGCAGGCCCGCGCCCCAGCGGAGATCAACGCCGGTAACTGAGTAGACGTCCCCGAAACGGTGGCGATTCGGAATCCTCGAAGCGTCGGCGCTCTTCCGTGCACTCGTATCCCTGCGCGGCAAGCGCCCGGTTGAGCGCATTGCCGTGACTGCGACCCGGGTCGGTGATCAGGATTTCCGCTTCAGGCCTGGCGTGCTCGGCCAGGAACCCGGAGAGCAGGCCGACATGGTCGCGCTGATACAAGACGTCGCCGCCGATGATCACGTCGAAGCTGCCCAGGTCGGGATTGGGCCCCGACCATTGCGCAATGCGGAAGGCGATCGGTGGCAAGTCGTTGAGGATGGCGTTTGCCGCCAGGAACTCACCGGCCAGCGGATGGTGGTCGCTGGCGGTGATGTCGGCGCCTCGCCCCTGCAGTACCAGGCTGGACAGGCCGAGCCCGCAGCCGATCTCGAGCACGCGCTTGCCGGCGACCTCGAAGGTGCACATTTCCTCGGCCAGCACCGAACCGGCCGGCCACAGGACTCCGAATATGGGCCAGGTTGCCGAAGAGATTCCCGCCCGCTCAGCTTCGCCACCGGCGTCGGCGAACTGCTGCTTGTCGCTGAGCGCGCGGATACGGTAGTCGACATCACCGATATGAACGGTGGTGGTATGAACCGAATAGCCTGGCATTTCGACCTCCGGTCGACGGTGAAAGCGAGGCAGGGAACCAAGCAGAGCTCATGAATACGCTGCCGTGGCAGGCGGGTCAATCGATCGCAGCGCTGGCGGTAGGGCGGGCTTCATGCCAAACAGCGGTCGCAGCCAGGCCACGCGACGGATGATCGCAAACAGCACCCAGCAGCCAACCACGGTTCCGCCGAGCACCAGCACCGGTTCCAGCACCGGACCGAGCTTCAACGAGACCAGCCAGTAGGCAATCAGCACGATCAGGCTCTGGTGCAGCATGTACCACGGATAGACCGCCTCGTTGGCCCATGGCAGCCACCGGAAAGGCCGGTTGAGATAGGCGTGCGACCAGCCAAGGATCGCAAGCAGCATCGTCCAGATGTACAGGTTCCGGATGGTCCAGACCAGGGCCTGCATTCCGAACGAAACCTCGTCGGGCAGACTCGCCACCAGCGCCAGGTAAATGGCCGCCAGGCTCAGCGCCAGCACCAGGCATTGCCG
>JBAZBG010000206.1:0-5156 GCA_041671585.1 Arenimonas sp.
GATTGTGATAAGCCAGGTATTCCAGGCGTTCGCTCTTGGCGATGAAATCGCGGGCATAGTCGATCTGCCCGGTGAGCCGCTCCAGCAGCGCAACCTCTTCTTCGTCGTACTCCTGCGGCGCGCCGGAGAACAGGCCGAGCACCGCCCAGGGCGGCGAGCCGATCGGCAAGGCGATCTGCGCGGCAACACCCACCCGGGCCATCGCCTCGCGCAGGGAGGCGGGCGCATCGGATTTCGCGTAGTCCGGCGTGACGATGCGCTGGCCTTCGCGAAACGCGCGCACCGACGGTCGCACCTCGGGGTCGGTGGATTCGAGCGACGCGGGGCCGAGGTCGGCGATCATGCCGGTGACCAAGGTATCGCCGAAGGCGCTGGTCATCGCCAGCGTATTGTCCGGCGTCGGCCGGCCGATCACCGCCGCCAGGAAATGGCCCTGCTCCACCGCTACCTGGCAGGTCATCCGCAGCAGATCATCCGCATCGTGGGCGCGCAGCACCGAGTTGCCGTGCGCGCTGAGCACGGCCTGCATGCGCGCCGAAGCCTGGATCTTGGCCGCCTGCTGCATGCGCAAGGTGACATCGCGGTCGACGCCGCGGTAGCCGATCAAGGTGCCATCCTCGTCGAGCAAGGGCTGGGCGGTACTCTCGAGCATGCGCAGGCTGCCGTCGCGATGGCGCCAGCGCAGCACCCAGCCATTCCAGCCACGTTTGTCGGCCATCAAGCCGGGCAACGTCGCCTCCACCATCTGGCGATCGCCCTCATCCATCAGCTCCAGTGAATACTGGCCGAGCAATTCTTCCGGCGTATAGCCGAGCAAACGCAACACGCTGACATTGCTGTACGCGTGGCGGCCGGCCAAATCCATTTCCCAGATCCAATCCTCGGTCGTTTCGACGATGGCGCGAAAGCGCTCTTCGCTGGCGCTCAGCGCGCGCTGCATGCGCTGTCGTTCCCGGTGCTGTTCGGCCGCCTGCAACGCGCGCTCGATGGCGGGCCGCAGGCGGCGCAGATTGTCCTTGAGCACGTAGTCGGCGGCGCCGCGCTGCATGGCGTCGATGGCGCGCTCTTCGCCGATGGTGCCAGACACGAAGATAAAGGGCGTGTCCGGAGCCATTTCGCCAGCAATATCCAGGGCCTCCTGTCCGCTGAAGCCGGGCATGGAGAAATCGCTGAGGATCACATCCGGCTTGAAGCGCAACAGGGCCTCGCGCAGGGCGATTTCGCTGCATACGGTCTCGACCACTACCGGCCGCCCCAGCTCGCGCAAGGCGCGCGTATTGAGCGCCAGGTCGACCTCGGAATCATCGACCATCAATATGCGCAATGGGTGCACGGACGAGTCCATGTCGGTAAATGCTCCACTACTACGACGGTTCCACGGCCCACGCGGGCGATTGATTCGCCAGCACCCAGTACATCCCGACCTGCTCCACGGTTTCAGCGAACTTCTCGAAGTCGACCGGCTTGACGATATAGCTGTTGACTCCGAGCGAGTAGCTCGTCAGCAGGTCGCCCTCTTCACGGGAAGACGTAAGCATCACCACCGGAATATTGCGCGTCTGTTCGGCGCCCTTCAATCGCTCGAGCACCTGCAGGCCGTCCATGCGCGGCATTTTCAAGTCGAGCAGTACCAGTTTGGGCGGCCCGTTGTCGCGGTCGGCGTACTCGCCCTGGCAGAAAAGATAGTCGATGGCCTCCACGCCATCCTTGACCCAGGCGATGTCGTTGACGATGCCCCGGCGCTTGAGGGCGCGCTGGGTCAGTTCCGCATCGTGTATGGAATCCTCGACCAGCAGGATCTGGACGTGCTCGTATTTTTTCAAGAGGCCACCTCGCTGATCGGCAACTCGAATGTAAAGCAGGCGCCGCGGTCCACCTCGGCCGTAGCGGATACTTGTCCGCCATGGCGGCTTACGATGCGCTGAACGATGGCCAGCCCCACGCCAGTGCCTTCGAATTGATCCGGCGGATGCAGGCGCTGGAACACCCCGAACAGCTTGTCGGCATAACGCATGTCGAAACCTACGCCATTGTCGCGGATGGAATAGTGCATGAAGTCACCCCTCCGTTCACCCCACACCTCGATGCACGCCAGGTCGCCGCGCGGCTGGCTGTACTTGAGCGCGTTGGCGATCAGGTTGGCCCACACCTGCCGGAGCAGCGCGGCATCGCCCTCCGCCGCGGGCAAGGGCGCCACGGCGATCCGCACGGCGCCGCTGCCGCCGGCAGGGCCGGTGTTGACCTCGTCCGCCACGCTGCACACGAGTTCATGCATGTTGATCAGTTGCCGGTTGAGCGGCTTGCGGCCCAAGCGCGAAAACGCCAGCAGGTCGTCGATCAACAGGCCCATCCGCCGGGCGCTGTCGATGATCGTCTGCAGATAGCGTCGCGGCTGGACGTCCAGCTGGTCGCTGCAATCCTCGGCCAGCATGCGCGCGTAGCCGTCGATGTGGCGCAATGGCGCACGCAGGTCATGGGAAATCGAATAGGAGAAGGATTCGAGCTCCTTGTTCGCTGCCTCCAGCGCCTGCTGGCGTTCGATCAATTCAAGATTGAGTTCGACGATGCGCGCTTCGGCTTCCTTGCGCTCGGTAACGTCGCGGGCTGTCGCGTACATTTGTCCATCGGGTTGCGGCACCGACGTCCACGACAGCACTCGCCACGACCCGTCCTTGTGCCGGTAGCGGTTTTCGAAGTTCAGTACCGGCTCGCCGGCGGCAACCTGTCGCTCCACTTCGGCCAGGGTGGCGGCATGATCGTCGGGATGCACGAAGTCGAGAAACGGCCGGCCGAGCATTTCATCGATGCTCCAGCCAAGCGTCCTGCTGAAGGACGGACTCAGGCGCTTGAAATAGCCGTCCGACGAGGAAATGCAGAGCATGTCCAGCGACAGCTCGAAGAACAACTCGTACGGATTTGGCGCAAGCTCGGGCAAGACTGGAGGATCCTCGGATAGCGGCGACCGGGGGCCCGACAAGCGCCAACTGGACCCCTTATCCAAAGCTCAACGCGGAACGTGATGCAGGCCGGACACCGGCCAATCCGGGGCTGGGCCGGCCGGGCCACGATGGGCCCGGCAGGCGGCATCCGGTCAAGGCTGCAGGCAACGCCGGAAGAACGTCTCCATGGCCTTCAGCCGATGCAGGTTGTCGCTACCGCGCAGCGCGTGCTTGGCGCCCGGATAGGTCATCAGCTCGAAACCGATGCCGCGCTGCTGCAGCGCCGACATCAGTTTGGTGGAGTTGATGAAGAGCACGTTGTCGTCGGCCATTCCGTGGATCAGCAACAGCGGCGATTTCAGTCCATCCAGATGGGCGAACACGGTGCTGTCGCGATAACCCTCGGCATTGGCCTTCGGGTGATCCATGTAGTGCTCGGAATAATGCGAGTCGTACAGCGCCCAGTCCGTTACCGGCGCGCCGGCCACGCCACACGCGTAAACGTCCGGGTGTTTGCCAAGCAGCATCAGCGTCATGTAGCCGCCGTTCGACCAGCCGTAGACGCCGACGCGTCTGCCGTCCACGTAAGGCAGGGTCTTGAGGAATTCGACACCGCGGACCTGGTCTTCCACCTCGACACCGCCCTGGTGGCGAAACAGGGTGCCGCCGAACTTCATGCCGCGACGGGGCGTGCCGCGGTTGTCGATCGAAAACACCAGGTAACCGTGCTGGGCAAAATACTGATCCAGGTCCGGCGCCCAGTTACGCAGGACCGTCTGTTTGGCCGGCCCGCCGTAGACCTGCACGATCACCGGGTACTTCCTGGCCGGATCGAATCCGGCCGGCTTGAGCAGACTGTAATGCAGGGTTTCGCCATCGGCCGCGGCCACCGTGCCGAACTCGATCGGCCGATGCGCGCCCAGGTACTTGAAGTACGGATGGCCCTCGGTGATTTCGTTGGCCAGCAGGACCTTGAGCAGGCGGCCGTCCGCGGAATGCAACTCGGTTTGCGGTGGCGTGGCCGGATTGGCCCAGCTGTCGATATAGACAGCAGCATTGGCGCTGAACTTGATCGCATGCATGCCCGGTGCCTGGGTCAGCCGTGTAACTTTGCCACCCGCCAGCGGCACGACGTAGGCATGGCGCTCGATCGGCGAATCCAGCGTGGCGCTGAAATAGACCAGGCCCCTGGCCTCATCGAGCGCCAGCACGTCTTCCAGCATCCACTCACCGCGGGTGATCTGCTGCTTCTGCACGCCGTCGCGCGCGTACACATACAGGTGCTGGTACCCGCTGCGCTCGGAGGTCCACAGGAAATCGCCGTTGGCCAGGAAGCGCAGGTTGTTGTGCAGGTTCAACCATTTTTCGCTGCGCTCGGTCAGCAGCGTGCGTTGCTTGCCGGTGACAAGGTCGGCCTCGATCAGGTCGAGCGTGCGCTGGTCGCGACTCTGGCGCTGGAACGTGACGTGCCGGCTATCGGCCCAGTCCACCCGCGCCAGATAGATGTCGGGATTCTTGCCCAGGTCGAGCCAGCGCACGCGGCCGCCGGTGGGCGCGATCACGCCCAACTGGATCGTCACATTGGCATCGCCGGCGGCAGGATAGCGCTGCTCGACGATTTCGGTGCGATCGGCATAGATCTCGAAGCGCTTCTGGATCGGCACGCCGGATTCGTCGGTGCGGGTGAAGGCGATCGCCGAGTCATCCGGCGCCCACCAGTAACCGGTATGGCGGTCCATTTCTTCATCGGCAACGAACTCGGCCACGCCGTTGGCGATGGTGTCCGACGCGTCGCGGGTCAGCTGTGACTGCTTGCCGCTGGCGAGGTCGATCACCCACAGATTGCGGGCGCGGATAAAGCTGACGAAGCCACCCTTGGGCGAGATCTTCGGATCGGTGACGAAACCTTCGCCCTGGGTCAGCTTGCGCACCGCCTCGTTGCCGGACTTGTCCAGGTCGTACAGATACAACTCGCCGCCCAGCGGAAACAGCAGCGTGTGGCCGTCGGCGGACCATTGATAATCGACGATGCCCGACAGCGCCGAGGTGCGTTGCCGTTCGCGCCGCGCTTTCTCTTCGTCCGACAGCACTTCCACACCCGGCAGCACTACCTTGGAATCGACCAGCATGCGGGTCTGGCCGCTGGCGACATCCACTTCCCACAGATCGAGCTGGAAGCGGTCGGCGTCCTTGCCTTTCAGGAAGGTCACGCGCTTG
>JBAZBG010000207.1:0-5129 GCA_041671585.1 Arenimonas sp.
AGGCGGCCACGCAAAAGGCCAAGAAACTCGGCGCCCTGATACTCAAGGACGTCACTGAAGTCCCCGACATGGGCTGGTTCAGCATCATCACCGACCCGACCGGCGCACACCTTGGGCTTTGGAAGCCCAAGCCCGGCCTCCGCAAAAACTAACCCCGCAGCCATCACCTGTGGGAGCGGCTTTAGCCGCGAATGCTCTTAGGCTAGGGAAAGCTATCGCGGCTGAAGCCGCTCCTACAAATTGGGGTGGGTTGGACTATGCTTTGGGCATGGCCAATCCGTTTGTGCACATCGAGTTGAACACCAGGGACCTGGACGCTGCCAAGGGCTTCTATGGCGAGCTGTTCGACTGGACGATGAAGGAACTCGCCCTTCCCAACGGCACTTACATCACCATCGCCGTCGGCGGTGGCACGGGCGGTGGCATGCGCGTGCATCCGGTGGCCGGCGCGCCTTCGTCGTGGCTGCCTTACGTGCTGGTGAACGACATCGAAGCGGCGACGGAGAAAGCGCGCGCGCTCGGCGCAAGCATCGTCGAGGACGTAACCGAGATCCCCGGCATGGGCTGGATGAGCATCATCCGCGACCCAACCGGCGCCGCGCTGGGCCTCTGGAAATTCCTCGACTAAGCGTTTGTGGGAGCGGCTTCAGCCGCGAATGCTTTGCGCTGGGAGCATCGCGGCTGAAGCCGCTCCCACAAGTGATGGCTGGGGGGTTAGTTGAGGCGTTCGCCCCAGCGTTCGGTTTTTAGGGCCCAGTTGTTGTTGATATCGGCCGACACCAGGACGCGTACGGCGCGGCCGATCAGCAGGTTGCGCGGGACCAGGCCGAAGTAGCGCGAATCGGCGCTGTTGTCGCGGTTGTCGCCCAGCATCAGGAAATGATCGGGCGGGACGACGATTGGCCCGAAGCTGTCGTAATCCGAAGCACCCGGCGGATGCAGCCATTGCACGAGATGGTCGTTGCCGTTGCTGCTCTCATCCAAACGTAGGGCGTCGATTTCGACGCCGTCGGACATGCGCTCGCGGGCGGTGCCAAGATCCTTGTAGGTCGCCGGCTGGCCGTTGACGATGACCACCTTGTCGCGCATCTCCACCGTGTCGCCGGGCAGTGCGACCAGGCGCTTGATCAGCCTGGTTTCGTCAATCGGCGAGTAGAAGGTGACGATGTCCCCACGCACGGGCTGGCCCGTGTGCGCGACGATGCGATTGGTCAGCGGCACCTTCAAGTCGTAGGCCATGCGATTGACGAAAACGACATCGCCCTCCTGGATGGTCGGGCGCATCGAACCGGACGGCACCGGATTCCAGTCGGCGATGGCGGTGCGGAACAAACCGAAGAACAACAGGAAGATCAGGAACCCCCGGTTGTCCCGCATGAATTTGTTCACGATGCCCTCTCCCGGCTGCGCTGGTGCGCGTGAAGCAGTGACCTTGAGCAAGGCAAAAAAGTTCACCCCCTCAGCAATCTGTGGGAGCGGCTTCAGCCGCGATCGCTTCTCGCGGTCTTGGGAAGAGCATCGCGGCTGAAGCCGCTCCCACACAAGCGCCTGGAGGGGTCAGGCGCCGCGGGCGGTGCGGATTTGGGCTTCTACGGCGGCGATGGCGGTCATGTTGACGACGCGGCGCACGGTGGCTGACGGAGTTAGTACGTGCGCGGGTTTGGCCATGCCCATCAGCACCGGACCAATGCCGATGCCATCGGTCATGGCGCGGGTCAGGTTGTAGGCGGTGTTGGCGGCGTCGAGGTTCGGCAGCACCAGCAGATTGGCGCTGCCATGCAGACGGGAGTCCGGGAAGATTCGATCACGGATTTCCTGGTTCAGCGCCGCGTCGACGTGCATTTCGCCATCGACTTCCAGGCGCGGATTGCGCTCGCGGATCAGCTCCACGGCCTGCGCCATCTTGCGTGCGCTGGGCGTGTCGACCGAGCCGAAATTGGAATGGCTGATCAAGGCGACCTTCGGCGTGATGCCGAACAGCTTCAGGCGATACGCGGCCTGCAATGCCGACTCGGCGATCTGTTCGGCGCTCGGGTCGACCTGCACATGGGTGTCGGTGAAGAAGAACGGGCCCTTGGTGGTGATCACCACCGACAGCGCCGACAGGCTCTTCACGCCCGGGTCCAGGCCGATGACATCGATGACGTGTTTCAGTTTGCCGTTGTAACGGCCGACGATGCCGCACAACATCGCGTCGGCTTCGCCACGTTTCACCATGAGGGACGCAATTACCGTACCGCGCGAGCGCACGATGGCCTTGGCCGCCGGCGGCGACACGCCGCGCCGCGACATGAGCTGGTGGTATTGCTGCCAGTAGTCGTTGAAGCGCGGATCGTCATCCGGATTGGTCAGGTCGAAATCGATGCCGATGCGCAGGCGCAGGCCGAGGCGCTTGATGCGGTTTTCGATCACGCCCGGCCGGCCGATCAGGATCGGTCGCGCCAGGCCTTCGTCGACCACGGTCTGCACGGCGCGCAGGACGGTTTCTTCTTCGCCTTCGGCATAGACCACGCGCTTGAGGTCGGCGCGCGCGCGGTCGAACATCGGCTTCATCACCAGCCCGGTGCGGAACACGAACTGCGACAGCTGCTCGCGGTACGTCGGCAAGTCGGCGATCGGCCGGGTGGCAACGCCCGAACGCATGGCCGCTTCGGCCACGGCCGGCGCCAGCGAAATCAGCAGGCGGGGATCGAACGGCCGCGGAATCAGGTATTCAGGGCCGAAACGCGGGGTTTCGCCGCTGTAGGCGCTGCCCAGGTCGGAGGCCTCGCGCCGCGCCAGTTCGGCGATCGCCGTTACGCAGGCGCGTTTCATCTCTTCGTTGATGGTGGTCGCGCCGACATCGAGCGCGCCGCGGAAAATGTACGGGAAGCACAACGCGTTGTTGACCTGGTTCGGAAAATCGGACCGGCCGGTGGCGATGATCGCGTGCGGGCGCACGCGCTTGGCTTCGTGCGGATCGATTTCCGGATACGGATTGGCCAGCGCGAAGATCACCGGGCGCTCGACCATGGTTTCGACCATCTCGGCCTTCAACACACCGCCAGCGGACAAACCGAGGAAGACATCGGCGCCCTTGACGATATCGGCCAGCGTGCGCGCCTGGGTGTCGCGCGCGTAACGGGCGATCGCCGGGTCCAGGCCCGGACGGCCGACGTAGAGCACGCCGTCCTTGTCCGCGACCAGGATGTTTTCGAGCTTGAGACCGAGCGAGACGAGCATGTCCATGCAAGCCGTTCCGGCCGCGCCCGCGCCGCTGGTGGCCAGCTTCACGTCGCCGATGTCCTTGCCGAGCACGTGCAAGGCATTGACGATCGCCGCCCCGACGATGATCGCGGTGCCGTGCTGGTCGTCGTGGAAGACCGGAATCTTCATCCGCGCGCGCAACTTGCGCTCGACTTCGAAACACTCCGGCGCCTTGATGTCTTCCAGGTTGATGCCGCCGAAGGTCGGCTCCAGGCTGGCGATGATGTCGACCAGCTTGTCCGGATCGTTCTCGGCGATCTCCAGGTCGAACACGTCGATGCCGGCGAACTTCTGGAACAGCACGCCCTTGCCTTCCATCACCGGCTTGCCGGCGAGCGGCCCGATGTTGCCCAGGCCGAGCACCGCGGTGCCGTTGGTGATCACCGCGACCAGGTTGCCGCGCGCAGTCATCTCGGAAACCGCGGCCGGGTCGGCAACGATGGCCTCGCAGGCGTGCGCGACGCCCGGCGAATAAGCGAGCGCCAAATCGCGCTGGCTCAGCATCGGCTTGGTCGCCGTGACCTTGATTTTGCCCGGCGGCGACTGCCGGTGGTAATCGAGGGCCGCTTGCTTGAATTCATCGTGCTCGGACATCCGCACATTCTACCGCCGGAGCACCTTCAGCCGCGATGCCTCCGACCTTGTAGGAGCGGCTTCAGCCGCGATGCCTCCGCCCTTGTAGGAGCGGCTTCAGCCGCGATGCCTCTGCCCTTGTAGGAGCGGCTTCAGCCGCGATGCCTCCGATTTCCGCGGAAAAAGGGCATCGCGGCTGAAGCCGCTCCCACAAATCCGGAGTTTCCCTACGGATTGGAGCAACGCTGCCCTACGGCGAAGTGCCCAGGCAGGCCGCGATCATGGCCGCATGTCCAACCTTCCCCGCAGTAGCGCACTCCGCAAAGGCAGGGCGTCCCTGCCCGGGCAGGTCTATCTCATCACGTGCGTCACCCGGGGTCGGCGGCAACAGTTCGCGAAATTCGAACCCGGTTGCGTGGCCTCGGCGGCACTCACCCGACCCGCCCTATGGGTCGATGCCCGATTGCTTGCCTGGGTCCTGATGCCCGACCACATGCACCTGCTCGTTGAACTGGGCGACAAGGAACGACTCTCCCTGGTCGCGCAACGGTGCAAGGCCGTGCTTTCCGCCAAACTCCGCCCGTACCTCGGCCACGAGAAGCTCTGGCAACCTGGCTACCACGATCACGCGCTTCGAAAGTCGGAAAACGTACGCCACGCCGCCCGATACCTCATCGCCAATCCCCTGCGTGCCGGCCTGGTCGAACGCATCGGCGATTACCCCTTCTGGGACGCCGTCTGGCTGGACCCCGACCACGACACCCTGGACCCCTGACCGTGTGGGAGCGGCTTCAGCCGCGATGCTTCTGCTTCTGATTGGGAAAAGATCAAGGGCATCGCGGCTGAAGCCGCTCCCACAAAAGCCGCTCCCACAGAGGCCGCTCCCACAAGGGCTGGGGTTAGGCGAGGCCCAGGACCAGGTCGTCGGCGTCGACGTTGTCGAGGCGGATCTTGTTGGCGAACAGGGAGAAGGCGAGCATGCCGGCGAGGCCGTTGGCGCGCTGGATCCAGGGCGGGAGGTAGCGCGGCGGGGCGACGGTGCCGGCGGCGAAGGAGGATTCGAAATTGAACACGTCCTCGAGCGCCATCTTGCCGGCGAACAACTGCCGCGCCAGGCCCAGCTTGCGGTTGCGCAGGCACCAGCGGAAGAAGGTGTGCACGCTCAACAGGCCGTGCAGGTACACGGTGTCCTTGGTGAACGCGGCGCCGCCCGACGTCGGCACGCCGCGGAAAATGCGCTGCGCCGAAGTGAAACTGTCGGTATCGCTCTGCCCTTCTTCCAGGAAAAAGCGAAATATGTCGACAAAGTC
>JBAZBG010000208.1:0-5128 GCA_041671585.1 Arenimonas sp.
GCCAGGCCGGACAAGGCGGCCAACAAGGAACCCTGACGCAACTCCGGTTCGCGGCCAGCGCGAATCAGTTGCAACGCCTGGACCAGGAATTCGATTTCGCGGATGCCGCCGGGGCCGAGCTTGAGATTTTCCGCCATCTCGCGCTTTTGCACCTCGGCGTCGATCATCGCCTTCATCTCGCGCAGACCGTCGAGTGCGCTGTAGTCCAGGTAGCGGCGATAGACGAACGGTCGCAGCGCATGCAGCAGGTGCTCGCCGGCCACAGTATCGCCGGCCACCGGCCGCGCCTTGATCCATGCGTAGCGCTCCCAGTCGCGGCCCTCGCGCTGGTAGTACTGCTCCATCGCCGAGAAGCTCAGGGCCAGACGGCCGGAGGCGCCGAACGGCCGCAGGCGCAAATCCACGCGGTGACAGAAACCGTCGGCCGTGACCTCGCCCAACAACTGCGCCAGGCGCTGGCCGATGCGGGTGAAGTAGTTCTCGGCGTCGAGCGGGCGCGAACCGTCGCTGTCGCCGTGCTCGGCGAAGGCATAGATCAGGTCGATGTCGGAAGAAAAGTTCAGCTCGCGTCCGCCGAGTTTGCCCAGGCCGAAGACCACCAGCGATTGTGGTTCCCCGGCGGCGTTCCGGACGACGCCATGTCGCGACTGCACGACGCCGGACACCGCACGCAGGGCCGTCTGCAGCGCCTGCTCGGCGATCCAGCTGCTGCCGGCGAGGGTGGCTTCCACCGTGTCGGTGCCGTCCAGGTCGCGCCAGATCAAGCGCGTGGATTCGGCCGCGCGCCAGCGGCGCAACTGGCCCGGCCAATCCGCTTCGCGATTCGGCTCCAGGCAGGGCGGCGGCGTCGCGGGCTCATCGAGGCTCGACATCAGCTCGGGTTGGCGCACCAAGGTCTCGACGGCGAAGTCACTGGCCAGGGCCAGACGGGCGAATTTCACGCGTCGGCCCGGATCGGCGATGGCGTCAGAATTGGCTTGCTCCAGGCGCAGCAATGCGCGCTCGATCAGGGCCAATAGCGCAGCATCAGCTTGGAATGACATGTACGGATTCTGTCACAGGCGCGCATTGTGGAGTTCCGGAGAGGCAAGCAGAGGTATGGTCGCGATGGGGCGGGTGCCGGTTTCAGAGTCAAAGCGGCATCCTGCAATTGCATCGCGAACGGAGGCCGCCTGACGGCTCGATTCGCACTACGCGCTTGGTCGAGCCGCCAGCCGACCTCCGCTTCCTGTCGGTGGAGCAGCGTCGCTTCGCTCGCTTGGGGCCAACCATTCGTTGGGAGCATGCACCGTTCGCGTTGGCTTCTTTCCAGACGGTCGCAAGCGGGCGTTGGGCGGCGGCTCGACCGAGCGCGTAGTGCGAATCGAGTCGTCGCACGGCGTCCGCCGGCGTGCAGCCTGTCAGGGTGCCGCTGGAATTCCCGACGCCGCGATGGTCGATGCGGGCGGGTGCCGGATTCGATTTTTACCAAGCCGGTATCGGGCGGCGACTAAAAATCGAAGCCGGCGGCCGCCCCTTCGCGACCATGCCCAAGCTGTTGCTCCTCGGACTTTCGGGCAGAACAAAAAAAAGCCCGCAGCGCTAGAGCAGCTGCGGGCTTTCCTGCCCCTCCCCCTTTAGCAGAAGCAAGGCAATCGTCGCTGCAGGGCCGCGAAGGCGCACGTTGCAGCGCAGCAATTCACAGGATCAGCCAAGTCACCAGGGCCAGGAACGTCCCCATGCTGACCACGTCGGTGATCGTGGTCAGGAAGATGCTCGACGCCGTAGCCGGGTCGGCACCGAGTTTGCGCAACAGTAACGGAATGGCCGTACCCGAGACGCCGGCCACCATGCAGCTGAGCGCCATGGCGATCATGGTGATCAGGGAAAGGAATATGGGCGAACCGTGTTCGGGGTGGCGTGCTGCCACGATATACATCGCGGCGCCGGCCAGCGCGCCGGTGACCAGGCCATTCATCGCGCCGAGCAAAGCTTCCTTGCCCAGCAGTTTCGCGATGGTCGTGCCGCGCAACTCGCCCAGGGTCATGCCGCGCAACAGCACTGCCAGCGACTGGCAGCCCAGGTTGCCGCTCTGGCCGCCGAGCACCGGCAGGAACATCGCCAGCACGACGATCCGGTCGATCGTGTCCTGAAATACGCCAACCACCGCTGCAGTGATGAACACGGTGATCAGGTTGATCTGCAGCCAGGGATGACGGAACTTGAAGCTGCGCAGCAGCGGCGTGGCCAGGCGTTCTTCCTTCTCCACGCCGACCATGGCGCCGGCCTGCGCGGAAATATCGAACGCCTGTTGTTCGAACAGGACCTGGCCGCGCACCTGGCCGACCAGCGTGCCGTCCTCCTCGCACACGGGGTAAACCGGGTAGTGGCGGGTCACCACTTCGCGCATTGCCTGAACCAGGGTCATTGTCGGCAGCAGGAAGAACGGCGAGCGCAGCATTACCTGGTCGAGTGTCTGGGTGCGTTCGGCGTACAGCAGTTCGCGAAATGCGGTCACGCCGATCAGTCGATTGCCGGCGTCGACCACGAACAGATAGGTGACCATGCGATGACGAATCGTTTCGCGCAACACGTCGATCGCCGTCGCCACGCTGGTGCCGCTGCGAAACACCGCGGGCGGATCTTCGATCAGGCGGCCGACGGTGCCTTCGGGAAAGCGCAGCGAATCGTGCCAGTCAGTGCCCGGTGGCGCAGCCTCCAGGATCGCCTCGCGGGTCTCCTCGGACATGGCCGACAGGATATTGTTGGCCCGGCCCGGCGGCAGGGCGGATAACACCCTGGCCGCGGCGGCGGGCGTCTGCAGGTCCAGGGTCTCGATCGCCGACTGCGTATCGAGGCGCGACACCCGGCCGAGCAGCGGATCGGTTTCCTGCGCCAACGTGCTTCCCCTAATCAGGCATTTAACGTGCCTAGGGTAGCCCAACGGCAAGGCAATCGGTCAATCAGGGCTGACTGGTGCAGTCCGCGCCGATCACCATTTCCTTGCTGCCCTCATGTCGTTCAGGCGGTTCTTCGCCGCTGCACGGATCACCTCGCGGTCTTCGTGCGACGCGCTTTGCCACCTCAGGATTTCCTGCAGCTCACGGCCGCATCCCATGCAAACGTCGTGCTCGTCCAGGCAGCAGTTGCGGACGCATGGCGAATCCGTCGCGGCTGGTTTCCGAAACGGCATCTGCCAATTCCTGGGCGGGTCGGGCATGGCCGTCACTCCTCCTGCCGCGATGCTACCAGCCGTCGGGCAGCCCGGGCACTGGAAAACAGGGCGATCCTGTGGCTAATGTGATTCATTCGGATTTTCGGCCAATGCCAATGATTCGCCTCCTGCCGTCACCTGCGACGATCTGTTGTCTGGGCCTGCTTTATGCAAGCGCGTTGAACGCCGATGACGCGCACGAGTTCGTCCCGGACATCGTTGCCGAGGATTTCGCCGCGCATGTCAGGGTACTGGCTTCCGACGAGTTCGGCGGTCGGCGACCGGGCACGGCGGGTGAGCAGAAGACGCTGCAATACCTGTTCGCGCAATTCCAGCGCATGGGCCTGGAACCCGGCAATGGCGACAGCTATTTGCAGAAGGTGCCGGTCCAGGTCCGGCTTGCCGACTGGACGCGCAGCCGCGCCGGTGTCGACCTGGGCGGCCAGGCGATGGCGCTGAACTTCGGCACCCACGTCGTGCTTGGCTCGGACACCGGTCAATCGGAGGTGAGCGTTGCCCACAGCCCGCTGGTGTTCGTCGGCTACGGAATCAATGCGCCGGACCAGCGCTGGAACGACTATGCCGGCACTGATGTGCGCGGCAAGACCGTACTGGTCCTCGCCGGTGAGCCGGACGTTGACTCCGCGCAGCGCGAACTGTTCGAGGGACGGCGGCTGACTCATTACTCCCGCTACGGCTACAAGATGGAGGAAGCGGCGCGGCAAGGGGCAGTCGCGGCGATCATCATCCACCACACGGCGGACGTGGGCTACGACTGGGATGGCGTCAAGTCGCGCTGGCATCGCACTGAATTCGCACTGCGTCCCGGCGACAGCCTCGGGCCCCGGCTCAATGTGCAGGGCTGGATCGCCGCCGATAGTGCCCGCGCGTTGTTCGCGGCTTCCGGCAAGAACCTGTCCGACTTGCGCCGCGCGGCCGGGCGGCCCGGCTTCAAGGCCGAGGCCCTGGGCGAAGCTCGCTTCAACGCCACGCTGAAGGGCAAGGTGGTGCTCGGCGAGTCGAACAATTTCATCGCCAAGTTGACCGGAGCGACCTACCCTGGCGAGGCCGTTCTGTACTCTGCGCACTGGGACCATCTAGGCGCGCAGGAACAGAAGTCCGGTGACAACATCTACAACGGCGCGCTCGACAATGCCAGCGGCGTGGCAGCTATCCTTGAGATCGCCGCGCGTTTCGCGGCGCAACGTCCCAAACCCGAGCGCACCATTGTTTTCTTCATCCCGACCCTGGAAGAGTTCGGTCTGCTCGGATCGCGTTACTACATCGCGCATCCGGTAATCCCGTTGGCCGACACGGTGGCCGACATCAATTTCGACATGGTCGTGCCGGTCGGTCGCGCGCGGGATTTTGTCGTGATCGGCTACGGCTATTCCGAACTCGACGAAGTGGTCAAACCGATCGTCGACCGGCTCGGGCGCAGAATTTCAGCGGACAAGCCTGCCAATGGCGATTCGTTCTTCCGCTCCGATCATCTGAATTTCGCGCGTGCCGGGGTGCCGGTGTTGTACATGCGCGGCGGCGTGGAAAGCGCCGGAACCAACGCGGAGCTGGCCCCGCCGGACGAAGCCTGGAACCGGGTTGCCTCCGTGTATCACACCGCCGACGACGAGTTCAGGTCGAACTGGGATCTACGCGGCATCGCCGAAGACATCTCGGTGTCCTACGAAGTCGGTCGCACGCTCGCCTCCAGTCGCGATTGGCCGAACTATCGCCACGACCACGCCTTCCGCGAATTCCGCGACGCATCGCGCGAAGCCGCGCGCAGTCGCTGATCTTTGCTGTAGGAGCAAAAAAACCCCGCATTGCTGCGGGGCTTTTGTTTCGAAACAATGGCGCGCCGATTACCGCAGGCGCGCCGTGTTCAGCCTCACGGGCGCGCGACGCTCACCACCGGCGAGGTCCAGGTTTCCCAAT